>JBBSGQ010000029.1:0-15881 GCA_038253965.1 Acidimicrobiales bacterium
ACGTGGTCGGCACCGCCCGGGCCACTTCCCGGGTGATCTCCGCGGCCCGCCACGTGGACTGCCGTTCACTCAACGCCTCCACCGCAGCGGCTTCGACCGGACCCGACGGGAACCACTCCCGTGACACCACCCGACCCACCACATCACCAACCAGCACCTCCGGTGTGACACCGAGCCCAGCGAGTTGAGCGGTCCATTCGCAGTGCAGGGTGGCGGCGTCGGCGCTGGTCTTGGTCGGGCGGCTCTGCAGCACCGCTTCACGTTCCAGGCGCCACCGTTCCCGCATCGTCGGCTGACGTTCCATGGTGGCGACGAACCGGTCGACCTTGCGGTCGAACACCCGCTGCACGGCTCTGGTCCGAGACGAGAACCGGTCCAACACCCTGGGGTCAATGTCGGCCATCTCGGCGATCCCGTTGTCCGGTTGACGCCACCGGATGCCGAGCCGTTCAGTCAACTCGGCCCGCAAACCGGCGTGATACAACGCCGACAATGTGCGTTGGTCCCGTTTGATGGTTCTGGCATCCAAAGCCAGCCACCGGCCGTCGGGGGCCGGGACCCGGTTGACGATGACCACATGGGTGTGGATCTGCGGGTCCAAAGCGCGGCTGGTGTGCTGACGAAACAACGCGGCGACGATCCCGCGGGCGTCCACCGTCCACACCTCGCGGTTGACCCGGTGCCGGCAATGCGCATTCCGTTCCACCCAATCCACCATCGCCTCGACGGCGGCGTCATGCGCGGCCAGCACCTCCCGTCGGGTGTGGTCATCGCCGATGGCGAACAGGACCGACACGGACTTCGGTGCAGAGCAGGTCACATCGAACCCGCGGACGTTGCGCGGTGTGTGCCGGCTCCCCAACTCACTCCCGGTCCGAGGATCCACACCGGCCATCAACGCTACGAAGTCGTCGTCGACCAGTTCGCCGTCGAGGCCGAGTGTGCGGGCTCCGGCGCCTCGCCACTGTCCGGGTGGTTCGTCTCCGTCCAGGTAGTACTTCCCTGGCCGCTCCACGTAATACGCGCCGGCCTCCGGGCCCTTCAGGGTGGTCACCCTAACGGTCATGATCCACACCCGCACGGGCCCGTGCACTCGTCTGTCCAATAGGTGGCGGAGGTCGCGTCGACCTTCAGCGGAGACATCAGACGAGAGGAAGGTGGTGCTCGTCGCGGACAGCGTGACGGTGCTGCTTGGGTGTGGTCGCGGCTGATGTTGTCGGCTTCGCGGTGGAACGCTTCGGCGGGATGTCGGTGATTGAGATCGCCGCGAACCTCTCGAGCGCGACCCGGGAGACACGCAGGAGACGACCCACCCGGATGACCGGGAGCCCTTCAGCTCCACCACTGGCCAGGTAGCGGCCCGCCAGCTCGTACGCCGCGCTGCGGCCGATGCGCAGCACACGGGCGGTCTCCTCGATGGTCAACAGATCTGGAACCGACACGGCGTCTCCTCTCCTGAGCACTAGGCCCCTGAGGGCGCCGAAATGTCGCGCCCAAAACGGAACCCATCCCGTGACCATCGGGACGCAGCACCCCCGCAACGGACGACGCATCCAAAATCGGTGGTGGTCGCGCACCGAGGGTTGATCGCGGCACAAGCGGACCTGTCCCGCTCTCCGCCGGCGTCGTATCGCTCTGAGTCGACGATCAGGCGGTGTGAGGACTCACTCCCGAGTTACTCCCTCAACCAGTCCCAGAGTCGCTCCCTCAGATAGGGAAGTAGGCGAGCCTCCGCTCGGCCCGGTCGCGTCCGGCGTCGTCGCTTCTCGAGACGATCCTCTGTCCGCGGTCACCAGACGACCGCATGGTGGGTCACCGTTCGTGTGTCGCTGGATCAGGCAGGGACTTCGGGGTCAGGTGCCGATGTCGGATTTGACGTTGAGGCTGCTGCGGTCGAGGACGGGCCGTAGTGCAAGGGCGGTGATCACTCGTGGGCCTTCGGGTAGACGTGGAGTGGGCGGATCAGGACCGCGGTGTGGCGCTCGGTGGTCATCGTCGAGTTGAGCTCGCTCGGACCATTGGTTTGGGTTGCCTCCGACAGCCGCGGCATAGACGGTGCGTACCAACGTGAGGGCATCCGCTTCGTCGAGTGGGTCGAGGTGGTCGTCGGGACCAACGAGGGTCGCGTCGCCTTCGACTGCGACCCAGTCCCAGGCCGATCGGAACACGACGGTCACGCGAGGACGGCGTCGCAGGTCGTGGAGCTTGCGGGCTGCGCCGCGTGACACGAAGCCGACGACATGCACGCCCGTGAGGGGGTGGTCGAGAATCCCTGCATTCACGACAGAGGCGCGTGGTGTGCCGTCGGCCCGCGCGGTGATCACGACGGCCAGTCCGGCCTGTCGAGCGCCGAGCTCTCTGGCCAGCTCAAGGTCGCGTCCGTTGGGTGCCGGTGACGGACCGGCCGCGTCCTGGGTGCAAGCGCTGGGCGGGTCACTCGACGGTGTCTTCACGGCTGCCATCGGAAGTAGCGGCGGGCCAGAGCGAACCCGGCGATTGTCCAGGCGATGAGCACGATGACACTGTGGGCTGGTATTCCGTGAGCGGCGGGGTCGTAGGCGGAACGGAGACCGTCGGCGAGCGCCTTCAGGGGGAACGCGCCGATGAGGGTGTCGAGGGTCTTGGGGAGGTGCAGGGTGGCCGAGAACATGCCGGAGACCATGGCGAGCGGCAGGTAGGTGCCGTTGGTGACTGCCCCGGCCACGTCAGCGGTCGGGATGACGGCGCTGATGGCGATGCCAAGAGTGGCAAAACAAGCGATACCCAACGCCAGTACGACGAGCAGCTGGGGGATGGCCACGGCTCGAGGGAACGCATGAAAGGCGACACCGCCGAGCGCGATGGTGGCGGCCGAGATGAGCAGCGTGGTGGCCAGGACGCTGACGATCTGGCCACCGAGGTACAGCGTTGGGCTCAACGGGGTAGCCCGGATCCGCTTGAGCACCCCGTCAGCGCGCTGCAGGGCAACGGTGGCGGCGAGATTCCCGTAAGCGATGACAACGACCGCGAAGGCGAGAATCCCGGGCACGAACAGGGTGAGGACTCTGACGCCGTGGTGGCCGGGAACGGCAACGTTGCTCACGGTGGCACCGAAGATCAACAAGACACCGAGGGGCATCGCGAAGTTGAAGAACGCGGACTCGGGATTGCGCCAGAAGGATCGCTGGTTGAGCCGCACCTGGTGCATGAGCAGCTGCCGGGGTTTCATCAGCCCATTCCTTCCGCCGTGCCGACCAGTTCGAGGTACACCTCTTCGAGGCTGGGCTGCACCAAGGCCATGCGTGGTTCGGCGCCGGCCTGGCGGGCCAGCTCGGCTGGGGTGCCGCAGGCGCGGATGCGACCGTCGCGCAGGATGGCGACGCGGTCGGCGAGGTGTTCGGCCTCGTCGAGGTAGTGCGTTGTGAGCACGATCGTCTTGCCAAGCGAACGCAAGCCGTTCACGGCGTCCCAGCACCGTCGCCGGGCCTCGGGGTCAAATCCGGTGGTCGGCTCGTCGAGGAAGATGAGGTCGGGGTCGCCTGCGAGTGCCAGTGCGAAGTCGAGGCGGCGGCGCTGCCCACCGGACAGTTGGCGGACGACCCGGTCGCGTTCGGAGGTCAGCTCCACGATCGCCAGGAGCTCCTCCATCGGCCGTGGCGCCGGGTAGAAGCTGCGCCATGCGTCGATCAGCTCACCGACGCGAAGGTGGAGAGGAAAGCCGCACTCCTGCAGCACAACTCCGGTGCGTTCGCGCAGCTCCGGCGCATGCGAAGCGGGGTCGACGCCGAGCACCCGGACGGTTCCCGCGCTCGGGTCGATGAAGCCCTCCAGGATCTCGACAATTGTCGTCTTGCCGGCGCCGTTCGGGCCGAGCAAGGCGAACACCTCGCCACGACCAACCAGCAGATCGACACCCCGCAGCACCAACTGGTCGCCGTAGGACTTCTGGAGGTCCACCACCTCGATGACCGGACCAGCCGGTGGGACACTCATGTCGCCAAGATACAACTCTGTATCCCTGTGTCAAGAATGTATGCTGTGTCCCGTGGCAGTCGAGAAACTCACCCGGGAACGGCGGCGGCAACGGACCCGTGACGTGCTGATCGCTGCGGCGACCGAGGTCTTCGCCCGGCGCGGCTTCGAAGGGGCGTCGCTCGAGGAGATCGCCGAGACTGCCGGCTTCACCCGAGGGGCCATCTACAAGAACTTCGACGGCAAGGGAGCCCTCTTCTTCGCCGTCACCGATCACTTCAACGAACAGGTCATCGAAGCGTTCCGCTCGATCGCGCCCGACAGCGCCAGTCCCGAACAATGGGATTTCTCCAGTCTGGCCGACCTATGGCGGGCCAGCGTCGACGAGTTCCAAGACCTCTTCGCCATCGGCAAGGAATACGAGCTCTACGTGCTGCGCAACCCTTCAGCGCGCAAGCGAGCCGTCGCACACCGCCGCAAGCAACAAGCCCTTGTCGCTGCGTTCATCAACGAAATCGCCGAACGATCCGCGATGAAGTTGCGACTCCCGGCCTCCACGCTCGCCAGCGTCATCCTCGCTGCCGCCGACGGCCTGACCTACGCCGCTCGCGTCGACGGCGAAGACCTCTTCGCGCCCTTCCTCGCAATCCTGAACGCCGGCATGATCGCCGACTGAGCGACCAAAAGGGCGCGTCCCGCCTCCCCCATATCGCGCCGGATGCCGGAGGACGGTTCGCGTCTGCCTCGTGAACGGGTTGCGGATTGAATGTTGACGTTTTCCGATATCAGTGATCGTGGAGGCGAGACTGTTGTCTTCGTCGATGATCTACGGAAGGGGCGCCGTGCTCGCGTTCGACTTTGACCTGAAGCGTGAGGGCTCGGAGAACGGTTTGATCTTCGATTCGGTCACCCATCCGTCATGCCGGGAGTGGACCGTGGCGCACGTCGACGCCGTCCTGGGTGACCGGATCTCTCCTTTGGCGTGGACGGTCGTGGGCCCGGCGTTCGAGCTGAGCCAGGCACGCTTGTGGGCGTCGCTGGGTGTGGTGCCGGCGACGCGGGACCGTCGAGTGCGTTTTAGTGCCCGGCTCGATGGGCGCTTGCACGTCGGGCTCTCCACTCTGCGGGCCGCAGCGATGCGGATCCCCGGGGTGGACCCGACGCGTACCGAGACCGAACTCGGTCTGCTCCCTTCGGGCACCAGTCGCACCGTCACTGACCGTTTGTGGTACCCGCTGGCCATCGTCGGCGGACTCGGGGTTGCTCTGCGGGGACCGTGGTGGACGTATCGCCAACGAAGGTCCGTTCGCCGTGCGGTGGCGCTTCCACCGGTCTCCGACCTGGACGCGGCGGCTCTCATCGACCGGGTCGAGATGCTTCGCCGGGAGCTGGTCCCGGTGCTGCGCACCCATGCGCTTCTGCGTATGGGCACCCACGCTTCGCTCGGTCGGCTCCGAGCCGGCTGCGCAGATGACGATCTGGCCTTCGGGTTGCTGGCCGACCTGCCAGGGCTCGAAGCGTCACAGCCCAGCTTGGCCCTTCTCGCGATGGCTGGCCGAGCTCGGGGTGGCGCCGTTGACGAGGCCGACCTCGATGCGTTCATCGACCGGTTCGGGCATCGGGGCGTCAACGAGCTCGACCCGACCGTGCCAGTCTGGGAGTCCCAGCGCTTGCATCTGCGGACCATCGTCGAGCGGATGATCGCCAACGATCACGAGGACCCGGTGCAGCAGGCCCGTGACACCCACCGGCGAGCACGATCGGGTCTGAACCGGATACCTCGGTCGCGTCGGCAACGAATTGCCGCCGACGCCGCCTTCGCCCGCCGATTCAGCGTGCTCGGCGAACGCAGCAAGAGCGACGTGTCCCGCCTGGTCAACCAGATCAGACGAAGCCTCGATGCACTCGCCCGACGAAACCCCCAGCAGTGCGACCCTACCGACGCGCCCATGCTGTCCTGGGAAGAGCTGCGCGCCCTGTCGATGGGCACCGCAGCGTTCGACGCAGACCTCCCCGCCAGACGCCACGATCTCTACGGTCCTGGCCAGCAATCCGGCGAGCCCACCGAGCGGCCCGTCCGTACCTTGCACGGCGTCGCCGCCTCGCCCGGTGCCGCGTCCGGCTCCGCGGTCGTCGTCCACGATCCCACCGACGATGTCGCCGACGGGCAGGTGCTCGTGGCGCACGCCACCGACACCGCCTGGACACCGCTCTTCATCGGCATGGTCGCGGTTGTCACCGACACCGGGGGTGTCCTCAGCCACAGCAGCATCGTCGCCCGAGACCTCGGCATACCCGCCGTCGTCGGAACCGGAAACGCAACTGCAACGATCCGAACCGGCGACCGAACACACGTCGACGGCGACCACGGCCGGGTCCACCTACTCATGTAAGGGCACTCCAAGCGACAACCGTCCGCCAACCCAGAGCGGCCCTGGAAACGAGGGACGGCGTCACCGACTACGCCGAAGGCAGATTCGAAGCGTCAGTCTCGGGTCTTCGCGGTGATTGTCCCGCGGGCGGTAACAGCGTCGACCCGCGAAGAAGCGGGCCGGCCACAATGACACTCGCTGACTTCGGACCGCGCCGTCAGAGATGATCGATCGGACTGCGTCATAACGATGCCGGCTTGTGATATTGCCTGACGAAGGCCGCGGCTGTCAGTTGTCCTGGCAACGGAAGCGGGCCGCTCAGTGGCTAACGCGGCGGCGTCGTGGAAGGGCCGATGCCGCACCAGCCGGCTACAACGGAGCCGATGCGCATCCTGAGGTTCGTGGCACTGACGATCTTGGTGACCTCCGCCTGCTCGAGCGGCGCGACGCGAAACGTCGACGGTCTTGCGTTCGAGGTCATGCCCGCGGAGATGACGGCGCAGTGCCGGGCCACGGCGCGGCAGGTCGGGTTCCCCGTTCCGTGTCCGTCGTGGTTGCCCCGTGGAGCACATCCGACAGTCTTTGTTGGCGGCAACTGTCCAGGTCGGGCGGTGTGGGTCGGCCGAGGCTGTGACGGCGAGAGCGCCTCGTCGTTCGCGAGCATCGAGTGGCCCGAGGGCGTTCGCGTCGGGCACCTCGTCATCGTTGGAGCACCTACCGAATCCAGTGCTGCGGCGATCATCTCAAGCCCGCTGCCACCCGACCAGTACGCGGCTGTGCGCGTGGTGGGCTCCAGCCACGTCGGCTCCTCGCCAGCGGATGTGGTCGCTGTGGAGGACAGCTCGTCGACCGCGTTCGGAGGGCACCTCGTGTTCGTGCTGACCGTCGATCACCACACCTACGCATTCGGTGTCCACGGCACTGATGACCACGCTCGACAACTCGACGACGCGCTCGCCAAGGACATGCAACTGGTCACCGGCTGACCCTTCGACACTGCCCGCACCCCATCCACACGTATGGGTGTCCCGCAACGCCGGGTCAACAACGGAGCTGCATCCAGACGGAACTCACTCGTTCACCCCACTTCTTTGCGTGCTCGTCGAAGATCCCGATCTCCTCGAAGCCGAAGTTGCGATGTAGCTGAATTGATGCCTCGTTTGGGAGGGCGATGCCTGCGAGCACCAGGTGGACGGCCTCACCCGTAAGTTCCTCGAGGAGTCGTGAGTAGAGCTTCGCCCCGAGGCCTTGGTTGATGTGGGTCGGCGCGATGTAGACGCTGAACTCGACGGTCTCGGAGAACCCCGGGTGATCGCGATGGCGTTGGTCTCGACCGCCCGAGAACCCGGCGCGACGTCGTAGCGGTCGATTCGGTGAACGCGTCAGCTGAGCTGGCCGCCCAAAGCCTGTTAGGGCTGCCTTGAGCGGGCGGGCCGTGCGCGACTGCCGCCAACGACGCGTCACAGCAAGACCGGACCAGCTTGTCGGTTCTGGCGCCCGGCTCGACGCTGGCTTCGACGTCGCCACGTTCACCGAGATGGTCGATGACGCCTCAGGACACAAACGCAACTACCGGTCACCGAATGGCGGTCGGCCCTTGGCTGTCCTTCGGCCGCGTCGCGCGGTTGGCCTCGACCATGGCGCTCAGCGCGGCCGCAATCTCTTGGTCTCGGTCCTGAGTGGCGTGCTGGTAGATGAGCGCGGCACGCGGTGATGCGTGGCCCATGCGCGACATGAGCTCCTTGGTGCTGGCGCCAGTGGAGGCGGCGAGTGTGTTGCCGGTGTGGCGAAGGTCGTGGAACTTGAAGCCTTCGATGCCCACTGTGTTCACCGCCTTCTTCCATGCAGTGTGCAGCGTTGCGATGCGCAGCGGCTGGTTGAGCGTGCCGCAGAACACCAGGCCCTTCTTGCCCGGTGCTGAGAACGTCGCAAGGTGGGCTTCGAGTTCGGGCTTGAGGATGGCCGGGATGGCGACCGTCCGGACGCCTGCGTCGCTCTTCGGCGGGCAGAGCAGCAGCGTGCCGTTGCGAAGGTCCTGGTACTGCTCGACGACCTTGATGCGTGCGTGCAGTAGGTCGACCCGCTCTCGGGTGAGGGCGCGCAGCTCGCCGAGGCGGAGGCCCGTGAACGTCGCGGTCAGCACCAACGCGCGGTATCGAGGTTCGATGGCTTCGGCGATCTCGTAGACCTGGTCGATGGTCGCGATCGGTCGCTCGGGTGCTTTCTCTACTCCGGCGCCTTTGATCACGCACGGGTTCTTCACGAGCAGCTCGTCCATGACGGCGGTGTTCAAGATGGTGCGGAGTAGCCGGTAGCACTTGGCGGCGGTGATCCGGCCCGTCGTGCCGCTGTTGACCATCGCCGCATTCCACGCACGTACCTGCCGCGGTGTGATCTTCGCGAGCTCGGTGTCGCCGAGCACCGGGAAGATGTGGCGCCGCAGTTGGCTTTCGTAGCCCTCGCGGGTTCGGGGTCGGATGTTCGGTCGTTGTTCGAGCCATGTTGTCGCGTACTCGTGAAGCGTGATCCGTCCGGCAGACGGGTTGATCCAGAGCCCGCGCTCCATGTCGGCCCGGACGGTCGACAGGTACGCCTCGGCGTCCCGCTTGGTCCGGAACGTCGTCGCCGCCGCGACCATCCGCGCCTCCACGCGGTAGCGCGCCTGCCACCGGCCCGACGGCAGTCTCCGAACGCTGCCCCACGACTGCCTGCCACCCGCCATCGGACCTCCCCGCAGCTGACCGCGAATGCACCAGTTCTACCCGTCACAGTGTGGCACGTTGTGGCACGTATGTGGCACGCCGACCAAATTCGAGGTTCTGGTGGGTCCGCCGACCGCCCGGAAAGTGCCTCTAACCAGGGCTTATGCTGAGAGCGGGTGAGGGGAATCGAACCCCTGTCATCAGATTGGAAATCTGAGGCTCTGCCATTGAGCTACACCCGCAACCGGTGAACGCTAGTGGCCGCTGCGTTCCGCAGTCGGGTTTCGCTGTGACCGTGCTGGATCGATGACCGGCGGGCGAGCCACGCATCGCGGGGGAGCTGTCCGATGCAAGCTCATCAGTCGACGGTGACCGTGCCGGTGGCGGGGTGGTAGGTGAGGCGGCCGTGCTCGAAGGTTTGGCGCCGCACCGTGCCGGCGGGGCGGAGCTCACTCGTCGGATATCCGAGGTGCCCGGTCACGTCACCTTCCTCGAACAGCTTGTCGAGTACTGCGCCGTGGACCTCAAAGGCTCCGCCGCCCGGCATCCAATAGATCCGGCCGCGCTCGAACTCGGAGAACTTGCCGCGTCCGTCGCTGATCGCCCGGACGTCGCTGTGCGGGTAGCGCAGGTAACCGGTCGGCCCGCCGTTGGCGTGGTAGCGGTCCCAGAGGGCGCCGTGCACCTCATGCGCCCCTGTGCTCGACGTGTAGTAGATGTAGCCACCTTCGAATCGTGTGACCCGTCCCCGACCGTCGCCGACGTCGACTACGTCGGTCTCGGGATACCCGAGGAAGCCGCGCACGCCGCCGAGCGCCTCGTGCCTGCTGAGGATGGCGCCGTGGATCTCCCGCACGGTGCCGCCGCGTTCATAGATGCGGCCGCGTTCGAAGTTGGAGTAGTGGCTGCGCTTGTCCAACGACGTCCGCACCGCAGAGGTCGGGTAACCCAGGAAGCCGCGTACGCCACCGAGGGCCTGGTGCTTGACGAAGATCGCCCCAATGATCGGGAACGTGCCTGCGCCCCAGTAGTAGATCCGGCCGTTCTCGAAGTTCGAGTACCGGCTTCGTCTGTCCGACGACGACTGGGTGTCGGCCGTCGGGTACCCGAGGACGCCGTGGATCCCGTCGACGTCGCTGAACGCGCGGAGGATCGAGCCGTGCACCTCGTGTGCGCCAGTGGTCGAGGTCCAATAGATGCGGCCTCGCCGGTACACCGCATACCTGCCGCGATGGTCGCTCGCGGCCGTCTCGGCTTGGACGACCGCACCGAGGAGGCCCGAGCTTCCGCCGAGTGCCGCGTACTCCATCGCGATGGCCGAGGGTGGAGGGGGCGGAGGTGGTGGAGGGGGTGGAGGCTTGCCGCAATCGGTCGCCAGACACTGGGCCCCGTGGTCCACTGTGGCATTGTCGGTGGCGCTCGAGGACGTGCACGCCGATGTGTACTGCCACGGCGGGGTGCACGTGGCGATCCGGCAGACGACCGGACCGTAACAACTGATCTCCTGATGGCACTGCCCGTAGCGGAACTGGTTGCAGCACGTCCGGCGACCATCACACGATGCACCCGAGCAGCGGCACGAACACGACGTGGGACACGACGCGTTGCAGTCGATGATGTACCGAGCGGCGCCACAGCAGTAGGCCGCGTTGTCGGCCTTCCACCAACCGGCGATGAAGCTGCCAGAAGGGCAGGAGTTGCTTCCGCCGTTGATCGTGCAGCAGAACGCAGTCCACCCGTCACCGCAGCTACCGCACACATAGCCGTACGCAGTTCCCGGTCGCAGGATGAAGTCGACCGGCCCGATCGCGAGCGCGGAACCGACAAGAGCGGTCTTGCTGAGGAAGCTCCGGCGAGAGTGCCCCTTGGCCAGAGCTGACGACGCGGCGCGCACGATCCGTTGAGAGAAGGTTGTGCCAGCGATCGGGTCTTCGATGGACGTGTCGCGATGCACACCGTCCCGTACTAGCGATCCGCTTGTGGACGTCGAGGCACGGCGGTGGAAGGCGAGTGTCATCGACGGGAGATCCTTGTGGCGGTGAGTGTGCGGTTGGCCAGGGGTACCAGCTGGGCGGCCTCGCGGTGCCGGCCGAGCACCACATAGAGGCAGAACGTTCGCTCGGCTTCGGTGAAGAAGACCTGGGTTCCGGCTTGGCCAGGCACCGTTCGTTGCAACGCAGAGCCGCTGAACATGTCGGGACGAAGACGGCGCGGCAAACCCTGGCGGCGGAACAGCGCTTGCCCCACGCTCTCGGCGCCGTACTCGAACAGGACGACCAGCACATGCCCGCTACCCATCTGGTCGACCGCGCCGCTGCCGAAGTCGCCGCGGCGCTCCGGTAGCGGGAAGTTCGCAAGGTGCACGACTGGCTGGGTCAGCTCAGGTGCGCGCCCCGCTCGGCTGGCGTCGAGGTTCGCATCAGACATGAGAGGGGCGCGCCGGACGCTGATCCGACCTTCCCAACCAGGCAGCAGGTCGGCCTCGATGCCGTGAGCCTTGAGCTTCATGACACGACCATCATCGCAAGAACGGCGCCCACGAGCGCGCACAGCTGTCCGCCGAGCGAGATGCGTCGGGCGACGGGTGCCCATCGCGCGTTGCGGCTGAGCAACGTGCGCAACGCAACCGGATGGCGAACGGAACCGGTCAGCAGCACCGGCAGGGCACGGGCGAGACCGAACGCCATACCGATGGCGAGGCCGCCGAGGACCGAGTGGCACAGCAACGCTGCGAGGAAGGTGAGGTAGGTGGCGGCACTGGTCACGATCGTGACCAGGCCGAGACCCAGCTGAAAGCCGTAGCCCAGCCCGTAGACCCAGCCCCGGTACTCGTCGAGCCAGCGCTCGTTGACCTGACGATGGTTCGTCGGTAGGCGGAGCCGTGTCGTTTCGAGCTCGACCACCAGTCCGACGAGCGCAGCGACCGCGAGCACAGCGAGGGCAATGCGAGGCGCACCGGGCAGGAGTGAGCCCGCCGCTCCGAGCGCGGCGCCGAGAAGCGCCCCACCAAGCAACGAGCCGGCGACGTAGGCACCGACTGTGAGCGACCATCGATTGCTGCGTCCCCGCTCACCGAGCGGAGTGATGCTCGAGAGCATCGACTCCCCTCATGGAGACCACGTGCTGCGGATGGCCCCGAGCACGGCGAGCGGCACGCCGAGGGCGACTATGGGTCCGATCAACGACCGGTGCCCTCAGCGGGCTCGTCCGCCATCTCATAGAGGCTCGGATCGCCGGGCGGCACATCGGCCGCCAACAGCTCCTGGTCGATGCGCAGCTCGCGGGCCGCGTCGGCTCCCGGTTTGTCGACGCGATTGGCCGCCAGCTCTGCAACCACCGACGCATCACCCGTGGCCTGCCCCAACAGGCCCGAGACCTGTTTCCAGTCCGGTCCGGTGCCCTCGCCCCGCACAACACCCGTCGGACCGTCCACCAGCACGAAGTACGGCGAGCCGGGCACGTCGTAGTCCGCCCAGGCCTGACTCGACATCACGAGCGGCAGGCTGGGCGGCGCCAGATCGGCGATGACCGACATGCTCTCCTCGGTCGGGTCCTTCGTCGCCACGACGACTCGGACGTCGTTCGACAATCCGAGGCTGTCTGGTTCGGCGAACGCGTCCCAGAAGCGGCGGCAGGTGAGGCACCCGCTCGACAAGAACGCAACGACTGTGTCGTGGTCGACCCCGGTGACTCGCACGCTGATCGCGTCGTCGTCGAGCCCGGTGCCGACCAGGTCGTGGGCGGCGGTGAAGCCGTCCCGATCTGGTGGCGAAGGGACCTGGGGCATGACCCGGAACTCTTGTCCGCCGCTGCGAACCCGGTCCCGAGCCGGACGGTCCGACGAGTCGACCCCTGCGCCCAGCTGGTGCAGACGCCTCAGGATCTCCGCATGGCTGCGCAGCAGGCCGACTACGAGCACCGCCAAGACGAGGATCACCGCGCCCTCCAGCGCCACCAGCGTGGTCATCTGCGGCTCGTCGGAAGGCTTGTGGACGGGGCGTCGGCCATCGCCGACTGCAGCTGCGGAACGGCGGTGAGCAATGCGAACAACAACCAACCCAGCACGACTGTCAACCCGACGAACGGCACTGCGCCCAACGGTTGGTGACGAAGCACATCGCCGAGCCCAGACGTCGGCCAGGCCACGGCCAGCGCCGCGGAGAGCGCGATCCCGGCGTTCACGACGACATGAAGAGGCGCAGCCGGCGAATCCTCGGCGCCGAAGCATCCGCACGATGCGCCGAGCCCTGCAGTGTGGAGCAGCCGGGCGGTGAACAAGGCGAACCCGAGGTACACGGCTGCGACGAGGGCGGCCCAGGTCCGGCCGCCGAATATCAACGCGGCAACACCGACCGCGAGCTCCCCAAGGCCGAGAAGCCGGCCGAGCCACAGGTGCGCCGGCGGTTCGGGCGATCGACTGCCAGGCAGTCCGGCCGCCCGCAACGCCTCGACAGTGGATGCGGGCCGGACGAGCTTCAACGCTCCGGCGGCACCGAGGAGGCCAGCCGAGGCGAACAACTGACCGGCGACGACCGTCATGGCTCGAACCCTACCGGCCGTCCCTGTCGGCCCGGCCCATGACCGACGCACTGCGATCCAATCGGTGGGAGAGGCACGGGACACGCCAGTACACTCGGCCGCCTCATGAAGTCAACGCTGGAGCCCGCCGAGGGCAACAAGGTCAAGCTTTCCATCGAGGTTCCCGCTGACGAGTTCGAAAAGCAAGTGGATGCGGCTTTCCGACGCATCGCCCGGGAGGTGCGCGTCCCGGGGTTCCGCCCTGGCAAGGCACCCCGCCGGCTCCTGGAAGCCCGACTCGGCACGGACGCCGCACGATCCGATGCACTGCAGCACGCGGTGCCCGAGTACTACTCGGAGGCGGTCCAGGAGCATGAGGTCGACGTGATCGCCCCGCCGGAGATCGACATCACCTCCGGTGAGGAATCCGGGGGCGTGGCTTTCGACGCGCTCGTCGAGGTCCGCCCCCAGATCAACCTCGGGGGATACGACTCGCTGCGCATCACCGTGGACAGCCCGGAGGCGAGCGACGAAGAGCTCACCGATCGCATCGACCGTCTCCGCGAGAACTTCGCCGAGCTGCAGTCCGTCGACCGCCGGGCCATCGATGGGGACAACGTCAGCATCGACATCGCCGGCACCCAAGCCGGTGAGCCACAAGCCGGTCTCACAACCGAGGATTACCTCTACGAGGTGGGCAGCGGCTCGGTCGTCCCGGAGCTCGACGACAACTTGCGCGGGTCCAAGCCCGGCGACATCCTCCAGTTCACAGCTGATCATCCTGATCCGGACGAGGACCCGATCGATTTCCGTGTCCTGGTCAAGGACGTGAAGGCGAAGATCCTGCCGGAACCCGACGACAGCTGGGCCAAGGAGGCGTCAGAGTTCGACACGCTCGACGAGCTCCGAGCCGACCTTGCCAAGCGGCTCGGCGTGGTCAAGAAGGTGCAGACGCAGATGGCGCTGCAGCAGAGGACGGCGGACGCCTTGGCAGATCTCGTCAGCGAGGAGGTCCCCGAGGCGCTCGTCAACGCTGAGATGCAGCAGCGACTGGAGCAGTTCGCGATGCGCCTGCAATCCCAAGGGATAACCATCGAGCAATGGTTGGAGGCGTCCGGCCAGGATCAGGAGGCCTTCGTCCAGGAGTTGCGAGAGACCGCGGCCCAGGGCGCCAAGGTCGACCTGGCGCTGCGCGCGCTCGCCGACGCCGAGGCGCTGGACGTCGATGACGACGAGCTCGACGCCGAGTTCGCTTCTGTCGCCACCCGAGTCGGCCAGAAGCCAGCAAATGTTCGCAAGGAGTTCGAGCGCAACCGGCAAGTGTCGTTGGTACGATCCGACCTGCGGAAGCGCAAAGCGTTGGAGTGGCTGATCGAGCACGTCGAAATCGTCGACGAGCAGGGTAATCCGATCGATCGATCGGCCCTCCACGTCGAAGAGGAGGTCGACGAGGAGCCATCGGCCGAGCACGGAGGCGCCCCAGACCCGAGCACTCCGACCGAGCCGACAGCTCCCGACGGGACAGCAACCGATCCGCAGCCCGAGGCTCAAGCAGCTGCTGCCGTTACCGATGCGAAGCTCACGGAGGAAACCGAGTGACGATCCACCCCGCCTACGACTACCTGGTGCCAACGGTCGTCGAGCAGACGAATCGAGGTGAGCGTGCGTTCGACCTGTACTCGCGGTTGCTCAAAGAGCACATCATCTTCCTCGGTACCCCGATCGACGACACGATCGCCAATCTGGTCTGTGCGCAACTCCTGCATCTCGAGTCGGAGAACCCCGACAAGGACATCAACATCTACATCAACTCACCTGGCGGGGACATCACCGCCCTGTTCGCCATCTACGACACGATGCAGTACATCAAGCCCGACATCACCACCATCTGCTTCGGCCAGGCGGCCTCGGCTGCGGCCGTGCTGCTGGCCGCCGGAACGAAGGGCAAGCGTCTCGCCCTACCGCATGCCCGCGTCCTGTTGCACCAGCCGTGGGGCAGCGGCGCCGGCCAGGCCACCGACATCGAGATCCAGGCACGCGAGATCATGCGGATGCGCGATCTTCTCGAGCAGATACTTTCGGAGCACACGGGCCAGCCGATCGAGAAGCTGAACCGCGATACCGACCGCGATTTCGTGATGTCCGCGGAAGAGGCCAAGGAGTACGGCATGATCGACGAGGTGATCTCCGCCCGGGAGCTCGCTGACAACCGCGGCCCGATCACGGCCGCGCTCTAGGACTCGGGGGGTCAAGCGACGTGGCCAAGTTCGGAGACGGCGGAGAGCTGCTGAAATGCTCTTTCTGCGGCAAGTCCCAGAAGCAGGTCAAGAAGCTCATC
>JBBSGQ010000030.1:0-15631 GCA_038253965.1 Acidimicrobiales bacterium
ACGAGGCCACACCCACCTGCGGCTTGTCCCAATCGTCATCGGTCATGCCGATGGCCCGCAGCATCGCCCGGGCGGGCGCGCGCTCGAAGCCGTCGGTGACATCCCGTGACCGTGGCTTGATGTCGACCGGCTGTCCGTCATCCGTCATGGCCGCGAAGAGTAGGCGCAAAGCCCAGGACGTAGGCTCGCGTTCGTCGTGGCTACTCTCGCTCCTCCCGCGGTCGGCGGACGCAACGACGCAGTGGTTCGTGTCGTCGATGTCGTGAAGCGGTGGGGATCCACCACTGCGCTCAACGGGGCCTCGGTCGTCGTGCCGCCGGGCGTGACCGGTCTGCTCGGGGCGAACGGCGCCGGCAAGACAACCCTGCTCGGCATGTTGCTCGGACTGCACACGCCGGACGAAGGGCGGGTCGAGGTGCTTGGGCTCGACCCGGTGACCGCCGGTCCCGCGGTACGAGCACGGGTCGGGTACTCCCCCGAACATCACCTGCTCCCGCCGGACGTGCGGGCCTACGACCTCGTCCGCCACGTAGCCGAGATCCACGGCCTGCCGCATCAGGAGGCGAACGGGCGAGCCAGTGACGCGCTGTTCCAGGTGGGCCTCGGCGAGGAGCGGTTCCGACCGATCGGGACGATGTCGACCGGGCAACGCCAGCGGGTGAAGCTGGCTCAGGCCATAGCCCACGACCCGGTGTTGATCCTGCTCGACGAGCCGACGGACGGCCTCGATCCGGTGCAGCGTGACGCGATGCTGAGCCTGATCCGGCGGATCGGCACAGACTTCGGCATCAACGTCCTGCTCTCGTCGCACCTGCTCGACGAGGTGGAGCGGGTCTGTGACAGCGCGGTGATCCTCCACGACGGGATGGTTGCAGCCTCCGGTTCCCTGGCCGAGCTCCGAGGCACCGGGGAAGGTCTGGTCCTCGAGCTCGACGCCGATCCGGCGCAGCACGCTCGTGTCGTGGGCGTGCTCCGGGCGTGCGGAGCCGACGTCCGCGACGACGGCAATCGGCTCGTCGTCAGCGGGGACGACGAGCTGTTCGACCTGGTCCGCGACGCAGTCGTCGACGCAGGAGCGGGCATCCGGCGCCTGCAGCCGCGCACCGTCTCGCTGGAGGACGTCTTCTTGGGCGTCGGTGTGCCGACCGAGGCAGGGGCCACCGGCCACGCCCAGGTCGAACCCCTGGAAAGTGCGGGCTGATGGCGACGCTGCTTCCGTCCAGCCGTCCGACCGCGGCACCCGGCCAGAGCGACGCCCGGATCCTCGACCGCGGCTACCGGCGCTACGAGGGTGAACGTCGAGGCGTCGAAGGATCCGTTCGCAGCCTCATCGTCCACTCGTTGCAACGGGCCTTCGGACTGCGGCGCACTGTGTGGGCCAAGGTCCTCCCGATCCTGTCGGTGGCCATCGCATACATCCCGGCCATCGTTTTCGTCGGACTCGTCGCCCTCTTCGGTACCCGTCGCATCACCACCGCCGACCTGCCGACCTATGGCCAGTACTACAGCTACATAGTCTCGGCGATCGTCGTCTTCGTGGCCTTCGTGGCCCCCGAGGTGCTCTGCACCGACCGACGCACCGGGATGCTCGGCATCTACCTCTCCTCACCCCTGTCTCGCGACACCTATCTCCTGTCGAAGGCGTCGGCAATCGCCATCGCGCTCGCCACTGTGTGCCTCGGCCCTCCGCTCGTGATGCTGATCGCTTTCGTGCTCCAGAGCAACGGGCCGTCGGGGTTCGGTGACCTGATGCTCACCCTTGGCCGGATCCTGCTGGCCGGGATCTGCATCACTGCGTTCTTTACGTCGCTGTCGATAGCGATCGCCAGCCTGACGAACCGCAAGGCGATCGCATCGGCTTCGGTGATCCTGCTCGTCCTCGCCAGCGGGGCGGTCACCAACGCTCTTGTCGACGGCGCCGGCGCCAACCAGGCGCTGTTCCTGTTCAACGTCTTCCTGGTCCCGTTCGACCTCGCCCGCCGTATCCACGGTGAGCACAGCCGCCTGCTGCCTGACGTGGCGACTGGCGCCGTGTGGGCTTCCTGGGCGGCCTGGACCATCGCCGGAGCAGCTGTCGCGCGATTCCGCTACCAGCACCTCGAGGTCGTGAAGTGACGACGGTTCCGGCCCTCGGCAAGATCACTGCGCCGCCCGACACGATGATCGTTGTGGACGACGTGTCGAAGTGGTTCGGCGACGTGGTGGCCGTCTCGGAGGTGTCGTTCACCGTGGGGCCCGGCGTCACCGCGCTGCTCGGTCCGAACGGCGCGGGGAAGTCGACGATTCTGCGCATGCTGTGCGGTCTCACCGCTCCTGCTCGGGGTGAGGTGCGGGTCCTCGGGTGCGATCCCCGAGCCGACCTCGGGGTGCTGCGCTCCATCGGTCTCGTACCCCAGCAGGAGACGGTCTTCGATGGCCAGACCGCCCTCGAGTTCGTCCGGCTGGCCGCCATCCTGCACGGCCTACCGGATCCTCACTCGTCGGCCCGTTGGGCGCTGGGTGTCGTGGAGATGCCAGCCGACGACCCGCGCAAGTTGACGTCGTACTCCAAGGGCATGCGGCAACGGGTCAAGGTCGCGCAGGCCATCGTCCACGATCCATCGGTCATCGTGCTCGACGAACCGCTCACCGGACTCGATCCTCGACAGAGGCTCCACATGGTCGATCTGTTCCATCGGCTTGGAGAGTCCGGCCGGTGCGTCGTCGTGTCGAGCCACGTGTTGGACGAGGTCGAACGGTTCGGCTCACGGGTACTCGTCATCGCTCAGGGACGTCTGGCCGCGGTCGGCGACTTCCGCAAGATCCGTGATCTGATGGACGACCGGCCGCATCGCATCCGCGTCCGGTCGAACCGTGCGCGTGAGGTGGCGGGGGCGCTCCTGGCCGGCGGGGCGGCGATCGGCGTGCGCCTGGAGGACCACGACTCTGTGGTGATCGACACGGACGAGGTGCAGATGTTCCGGCATGCGATCGCCACCGCCGCACGCCAAGCTGACGCCCGGTTGCTCGAGGTCGTCCCACTCGACGACGACCTCGACAGCGTCTTCCGCTACCTCGTAGGCCAACAGTGACCGAGCCGGCCACCTCTGCCGTCGTGCACGCACCGGCCCGGAAGAGGACCCGGTCGGTGGACAACCCCCCTGGCGCGTTCATGGCGGTCTACCGGTTGCTCGTTCGCACGATGGCCACCCGTGGCCGCCTGCTCAGCCTCGGCATCCTCGGCCTGCTCGGGGTGATCGTCGGCCTCTCCCTCGGCGTCTCGCACCCGTTCGATCCGCTCGACGTCGGTACCCACTTCGTCGACGGGTTCGGGCTGTCGGTGCTCGTCCCGGTCACCACCCTGGTCTTCGCATCAGCGTCGTTGGGCGACGCCACCGAGGACGGCACGCTCGTGTACCTGTGGCTGCGGCCAGTGCGCCGGTCCCGCCTGGTTCTCGCAGCGTTCGCCGCATCGCTCACGATCTGCATGCCCTTGATCGGCATACCACTGGTGCTCGCGGCGATTCTCGTGCACGGAGGCCCGGAGCTCGTCTCGGGGACCGCCATGGCGGTGGCGGTCTCCGTGGTGGCCTACTGCGCTCTGTTCACTGCGTGGGGCATCCGGGTCCGACGTGCCCTGCCCTGGGGCCTCGCGTACATCTTGTTGTGGGAGGGGTTCGTGGCGCGCGCCGGCAAGTCCGCAGGACGGCTGGCCCTCCTCTCCTATTCGCAGTCGATCCTGTCCGAGTACACCGGCGTCGGTCTGAGGTTGGCACTGTCGCCGCTGGTGGTCGGCATCATCGTCCCGCTCATGGTCGCCATCCTGGCGCTGGCCTATGCCACCCACCGTCTGGAGGTCCAAGACGTCGCCTAGCAGGACCAAAGCCCGGTGCGCTCATGCGGACCACAGCAGCTCGAACGCACCCGGAGGCGTACCGCCTCCGACAAGAACCCGGAGGCGTACCGCCTCCGACCAAGGCTCGGGCCGCCTTCGGCGGACGCCTGCTGGTCCCGTCGAACCAGGTCCTCGCTTCGCTGCGGCGGTTCGACGGCTAGAAGCCGGTGTTGGCGAACGGGAGCGTGCGGGTGGTGAACAGCGAGTCGGCCCGGGCCAGTGCATCGGCGGCCTGGGCCTCCAGGCGACCAGCGTCGGCCAGCTGCGACGGCGCAACCCCACCGAGATAGACCGCGCCGAGCTCCGCGGCGCCGAGGGTCACGTCGGCCGCGTCGTCAGTCGGCTTGCAGGATGCTCCGTCCGGTCCGGCCTCGAGCCGGAATCGGCCGCCGGCCGCCGGCCGGAACCGGTCCACGACCTCGAGTACGAGGTCGCCATCGGTTTCATACGCCCGAGCCTCGAGGGCTTGCGGCACATCGAGCACCCGCAGCCACAGCCAGTCCGCCACGGCCTTGGTGCCCATGCGTCGTGGATCGGCCAGTCGCCATCGCAGCGGGTCATCGAGAGGACGGTTCCAGCACTCCAAGCGCTCGATGAGATCGACATCACACAGGAAGCGCCACACTGCGGCCTCGACGTCGGGCGACGTGCCACACACCTCCCGTACGATGAGCGCCGAACGCGACAGACCATCATCGTCCCAGCTCTCTTTGACCCGGTACGTCGCAAACCCGTCGGGTCGGCCGGCGCCGTCCTCGTGGACCACGAAGAACAGCGCGCTCGCGCCGCGGCGGTGGTCAGATCGATCCCTGCGGACGAGCTCCCACCACCACTCGTCCCGGTTCACCGCACCGGCCCTCTGGGCCCGGCACGCGCCATACACCACCTTGATCAGCGGCAGGGCATCGTCCTTGCTCATCAGCCGGCAACGACCTGACGCGGCCGATGCAACAGCGAAGTCGCTGCGCGCCGTGTCGATCGTGATAGTTGCTCGTTGGGTGGCGGGGCCGTACCCGAACCGGCTGTAGATCACCGATTCCGATGCTGTCAAGATGGCAATGGTCTCGCCGCGATCGGCGATGTCGTCGAGCTGACGTGCCATCAGCGACGTCAACAGGCCCTGCCGACGATGCGTCGGCGCGACCCCGACCATCGTCACCCCTGCCGCCGGTGTCGTGGACCCGCCCGGCAACGTCATCTCGAAGGGAAAATCACCGGCTACGCCGACCCATTCACCGTCGATGCGCGCGCACAGGGGTCGACTGGCGTCGAACACGACCCGTTCGTCCGATCGTGCGTCGTCATCGAGATCCGTCATCCCGAACGACTGCCAGACCGGCGTCATCGCTGCGACGAACTCGTCTGGCTCGGGAACCACGATCTCAGCGTTCATGCGGCGTGGTCTACACCGCCCTGCGCAGCGCAGAGGTCCCATTCGAGCTCAGGTCGCGCCGACTCCCCGCAGCACGATCTCGATCGAGCGCTCGACGACCTTGGCGCTGATCCGGTGACCAGTGAACACCACCCGGTAGAAGAGTGGCCCGACCAGGAGGTCGATCAGCAGGTCGAGGTCGGTGTCGGCCGGTAGCTGACCTCGCTCGATGGCCCGGCGCAGCACGAACTTGGTCGGTCCTCGGCGATCGGCGACGAAACGGCGCAGCCGGGTGCGCATGGCTGGGTTGACCGCGGCTTCAGCTGCCAACGCAGGTAGCAAACGGCCGGCCGCCTCCTGCTGGATGTCGTCGGCGATCGTGCCGTAGAGCACGCGTAGGTCGTCTCGCAGCGTGCCGGTGTCGGGGAGCTCCGCCATGTGGCTCCGGCCACTGATCGCGGTCAGGACGAGCTCCTCCTTGGTGCTCCAACGCCGATAGATCGTGGCCTTGCTCACTCCGGCGCGTCCGGCCACCGCATCGACTGTCAGGCCGCTGAAGCCTTGCTCCTCGAGGACCTGGACCACTGCTGCGAGGATCGCCTCGGCCGCCCTTTCGTCGCGAGGTCGGCCGCGACGTGGCGCTGCGCCTGGGGTCGGTCCCTTCCGGGGAGCGGTCATCGTGACCATCATCACCCCACGCTCTCGAGGTCGGCCATCGCATGGGTTTCGTGCAGGATCAGTCCCGCCTCGGCACCACCTAGAGGCGACATGACCTCCTCGAGCTCAGAGGGGCTCGCGTCCGCCGCCCGAGCCGGCAGGAACGCCAGAGCGATCAGCGCCCCGAGCAGTGCGATCCCAGCGGCGGCGAAGAACCCGCGCCCCATGGAGGCGGCGAAGGCGTCGCGCGCTGCGCCGGCGATCGTGTGGCCGATCGGGGTGTCGACGGCATTCGGCTTGCCGCCGGCCAGCGCGGCAACCCGGAAAGCCCCACCGATCGAGTCACTGGTCGCGGTGACGGCCTGGGCCGGCAGCGGCAACCCGGCGAGCCGAGTGGTCACGCCAGGCGCGTACCCGGACGAGAAGATGCTGCCCACGATGGCCACGCCGAGCGCACCGCCGACCTGACGGGTCGTGTCGTTCATCGCGGACCCGACGCCCGCTTTCTCCCGCGGGAGCGAGCCCATTATCGACTCCGTCGCCGGCGCCATGGCCAGGCCGATGCCGAAGCCCATGAACAGTTGCGCCGGCAGGATGCGCCCGAAGTAGCCGAGCTCCGGCGTTGCCGTCCCGGCGACGACCAGACCGACAGCCACCAGGGTCAGCCCGGAGGCGACCACCCGCTTCGTCCCGAACCCTTCGGCCAAGCGGGCGGAGATCGGGCCGCCGAGCATCAGCATCACCGCGATCGGGATGGATCGCACGCCCGCCTGCAGGGGTGTGTAACCGAGGACGAACTGCATGAACTGGGTCAGCAGGAACATCGAGCCGAACATGGCGAAGAACGTCAGGGTGATCGCGACGTTCGCGGCGGTGAACCGGCGGTCCTGGAAGAACCGCACGTCGAGCATGGGGTGCCGGGAGCGCAGCTGCCACCAGACGAACCCGGCGAGCGCCACTGCGGCCAGGACGAAGGCACCGACCACCGGTGCCGACGCCCAACCCTTGGCGGGCGCCTCGATGAGGGCCCAGACGAACGCCACAAGGCCGACGATCGAAAGGGCGGCCCCGAACAGATCGAGCTTCGGGCCGTTCTCAGCCTTGGAGTTGGGCAACAGGAAGTAACCGGCCGGCAACGCCACGGCCACCACCGGAACGTTGATCAGGAACACCGAACCCCAGAAGAAGTGCCCGAGAAGCCAACCGCCTAGCAGAGGGCCGAGGGCGACACCGATTCCGGTCACGCCCGCCCAGACACCGATGGCTCGGGCCCGCTCGCGAGGATCGGTGAAGAGGTTGGTCAACAGAGACAACGTCGCCGGCATGATCAGCGCGCCGCCAACACCCATTATCGATCGAGTGACGATGAGTGCTGTGGACGAGGTGGCGAAGGCCGATGCGATCGAGCCGGCGACGAAGATCGCCAGACCGGAGGAAAGAGCGGTACGTCGTCCGAAGCGGTCACCGAGGCTGCCGGCGGTGAGCAGCAGGCCGGCGAAGACGAGCGTGTAGCCGTCGAGGATCCACTGGAGCTGACTCGTCGAGGCGTGCAGGTCGTCGGAGAGGCGGGGAAGCGCGACGTTGAGGATCGTGTTGTCGAGGCTGACGACCATCAAGCTGATGCACAACACCGCCAAACCCACCCAGCGGCGGTCGTGAGCCCTCTCCACATCCATGGGGAGTATTCAATACCAGCTAGTTTCGAAACTCACCCGTTTCGTATATGACGTTCGTCACGACGCCCTCCGCGGCGACGTCGTCAGTTCGAAGCAGCCCGCTCCGCAAGCAGGGCGGTGACCACCTTGCCGTCAGCTTGGCCGCTCGTCGCTCGCATCACCTGGCCGACGAAGAAGCCGGTCAGCTTGGATCGCAACTTGGGATCGTCGGAACACAACTGCGCCCACTCAGCCGCATGAGCGGCGATGAGCTGATCGACCACGGTGCCGAGCGAAGCGTCATCCATCGCCTCGAACCCTTTCGCGGCGGCGATGGACTGCGGCGATTCGTCATTCGCCAGCATGTCGGCCAGCACCTGCTTGGCCTGGGTGGCAGTCAGCTTGCCGGTCGTCTCGAGGGCGACGAGCGCCGCCAGGCGGGCAGGTTCGAGCTCGGCTCCGCCGGCCACGCCGAGGTTCTGCTGAACGTGGATGAGCACACGCGAAGGGTCGGCACCGGCCCTGATCGCGGCAAGTGCCTGATCGTCCTGGCCGCGCTCGACTATCACCACCACGGCTTCGGAGGAGCGACTGGTACCCGCCGCCTCCGCCAAGCGGGCCCGCCGGGCCGCGGGGAGCAACGGCAGGGTGGCGCGGATCTGCTCGATCCACTCGGCGTCGGGAGCGAGGGGCACGAGATCGGGTTCAGGGAAGTACCGGTAGTCCTCGGCTTCCTCCTTGGAGCGCATCGCGTGGGTCCGGCCGTCGGCCTCGTCCCAGTGCCGGGTCTGCTGGATCACCCGCTCGCCGGCCGAGATCGCGTCGATCTGGCGGCGGGCCTCGTACTCGATCGCGCGGCCGAGGGATCGCAGGGAGTTGAGGTTCTTGATCTCACAGCGGGTCCCGAGCCGATCCTCGCCGTCGCGCCGGACCGACACGTTGGCGTCGACCCGCATCGACCCCTCTTCCATCTTCCCGTCCGACACACCTGTCGCCACGAGGATGGCCCGCAACTCCGAGACGTACTCGCGTGCCTCCTCGGCCGAGCGCATGTCGGGGCCGCTCACCACCTCCAGGAGCGGGACGCCGGCCCGGTTGTAGTCGACCATCGAGTGCTCGGCACCGGAGATGCGTCCGCTGGTGCCGATGTGGGTTGACTTGCCGGTGTCCTCTTCCAGGTGAGCCCGTTCGATCCGGACCCGCTTGCCCGTCGGCAGTTCGAGAAAGCCTTCGACGTTGATCGGCTTGTCGTACTGAGAGATCTGGAAGTCCTTCGGCATGTCCGGATAGAAGTAGTTCTTCCGCGAGAACACCGACGGCTCGACGCTGCACTCCAGGGCGAGACCGAGACGGACCGCGAGCTCGACGGCCTTCTGGTTCAGCACGGGCAGAGAGCCGGGAAGTCCGAGAGACACCGGATCGATGTTGGTGTTCGCCTCGTTGCCGAACTGGTTCGGTGCGGCAGAGAACATCTTGGTCTGGGTGGCCAGTTCGGCGTGCACCTCGAGGCCGATGACCGTCTCCCACCCTGCGACGATGGAGGTCGGCTGCGGGGATGTCATGTCTCCACGTTAGACAGTGCCGCATCCACCGAGGCCCGGTGACGTGGATCACATCGGGTGGAAGCGCGGGGTCTCTGTGCCACCATTTGCGGTGTGACCTCGACGTTCAGCGACAACCGAACGGGCGAGCGTGGCCCCCGTTCCGAGAGGTGGCGGCGACCGCCGACGACCGCCCTCGCCTTGGAGGGAGTGCGCGCTGCAGGCGAGCTGTCGGCCATGGGCGCGCTGATACCGCTGCTCCGCCGAGCGCCGAAGGGCGACGGGCACCCGGTGCTGGTGTTGCCCGGCTTCACCGCGGGGGACCGCTCGACGGTGCCAATGCGCTGGTTCCTGCGCGACCGGGGTTACTTCACCCACGGGTGGAAGCTTGGCCGGAACCTGGGGCCGACCGACCGGATCATCGATGGCATGCGATCCCGGGTGGAGGCCCTACTCGCCCAACACGGCCAGCGCATCACGATCGTCGGCTGGAGCCTCGGCGGGATCTACGCCCGCGAGATCGCCCGCAGCGCGCCGAACGCGGTGCGCCAGGTCATCACCCTCGGTTCCCCGTTTCGCCTCACCGGTCGTCGCGGCGCGAGCAACGCCGAGCCGCTGTTCAAGCTCGTCTCACCGCTGTTCCAGGACGCCCCGCCCGAGCGGATGACCCCCGAGGACCGGCGACCCCGCCTGCCGGTGCCCGCCACTGCCGTGTACACCCGCACCGATGGCATCGTGCCGTGGCAGAGCTGCGTCGAGTCGAAGGGTGCTCGCCGCGAGAGCATCGAGGTCAAGGGCAGTCACTCCGGACTCGGCCACAACCCTGCAGTGCTGCTCACCCTCGCCGATCGTTTGGCGCAACCCGACGGCACGTGGCGACCGTTCGAGCCGTCACCCGCCTGGCGCCGCCTCGGTGGCGTGGGCACGAGCTGACCCACCGCGAATCACTCAGACTGGCGCGAGCGACTCCAGAGCGGCGGCCACTCGGAACATCGTCGGCTCGGCCAGAGCAGGGGCGAGAACCTGCACCCCGACCGGTAGCCCGTCGTCGCCTGAACCGAACGGAACTGACATCGCCGGATCACCCGAGAGGTTCGACGGGATCGTGCACACGTCGTTCAGATACATGGTGAGCGGATCGGCAGTCTTGTCGCCGAGCGGAAACGCCGTGGTGGGTGACGTAGGCGCGAGCAGCACGTCGAAGCGCTCGTAGGCTCCAGCGAAGTCGCGGCAGATGAGCGTGCGCACTCGCTGAGCCTTGCCGTAGTAGGCGTCGTAGTAGCCGGCGGACAGGGCGTAAGTGCCGAGCATGATGCGGCGCTTGACCTCGGCGCCGAAGCCTTGCGTACGTGTTGCGATCATCATCTCGGTTGTGGTCGGCGCGTCGATCCGCAGCCCGTAGCGGACGCCGTCGAACCGGGCGAGGTTGCTCGACGCCTCGGCCGGAGCGATCAGGTAGTAGGCGGACAACCCGTAGACGGCAGCCGGCACCGTTGCCTCGTCGACCCGAGCGCCTGCGCCGGCCAGGGCATCGGCCGCCTCACGGGTACGGGCTGCGACATCTGGCGCGATGCCCTCACCCAGCAGCTCCCGTACGACGCCGACCCGCAACCCAGCCACCCCGTCGTCGAGATGCGGACTGATCGGTGCGACGTGCTCCGGGATGGACGTCGAATCGAGCGGATCGTGACCCGCGATCACCTCTAGCAGTGCCGCGGCGTCGCCCACCGTTGCTGCGAAGGGTCCGATCTGGTCGAGCGAACTGGCGAACGCCACGAGGCCGTAGCGGCTGACCAGGCCGTAGGTCGGTTTCACACCTACGACGCCGCACAAGGCCGCAGGCTGCCGGATGGAGCCTCCGGTGTCCGAGCCGAGGGCCAATGAGGCGAAACCGGCGGCAACTGCGGCTGCACTGCCCCCGCTCGAACCGCCGGGCACCCGGCTGAGATCCCGAGGGTTGCGTGTGGGACCGAACGCCGAGTTCTCCGTGGAGCTGCCCATCGCGAACTCGTCCAGGTTCGTCTTGCCGATGATCACCGCACCGGATGCGGCGAGGTGTTGCACCACTGTGGCGTCGTACGGCGGCCGCCAGCCCTCGAGGATCCGTGACGAGCAGGTCGTGTCCACGCCGCGGGTGCAGAGGTTGTCCTTGAGGGCGATGGGCACGCCGGCCAGCGGTCCAGGATCCTCACCGGCTGCCACCCTGCGATCGATGTCGTCGGCCGCGTCGCGGGCCCGGTCGGTCAGCACCGAGTTGAAGGCGTGGATCTCGCGTTCGCGACCATCGATCGTCGCGAGATGGTCGTCGAGCACGTGGCGTGCTGACAGCTCGCCGGACCGGACGCCCGCCGCGATGTCGAGCGCTCGCATGGCCATCAGGGCGCGTCGCCGAGGATGGGGGGCACCTTGAACCGGTTGTCCTCCACCTCTGGTGCCGCGGCCAGCACCTCGGCCCGGTCGAGGGTCGGACCGATCACGTCGGGTCGAAGCACGTTGCGCAACGGATACGGATGCGATGTCGGCGGCACGTCGGCGACGTCGAGCGATTCCACGTCCGCAGCATGGCCGAGGACCTTCGCCAGCTGATCGGTGAACATGTCGAGGTCGTCATCGGTGAGCTCGAGCCGCGCCAGTCGAGCGACGTGGGCCACCGCGTCACGTGTGATCCGCTCAGCCATGGCCGGCCATCGTAGAGCTCTGCGATCTGGGCCCGAACGGGTACCTCAGCCGGCGGTGACCTTGCGGGCGAACTCCACGGTGGCCGACACCACGAGATCCTTGTCGTAGTCGAGCGTGGCGACGTGGAAGCTGCGTTCCAGTCGGAGGCGCTCGACCGGCCCGGTCACGGCATCGGCGAGCACGTCGCTGTTTGCCGGATCCACCACGTGATCCTGGAGGCTGGTGATGATCAGCACCGGACACGCGATGCGGCCGAGCCGCTGCTGGAACTCGGCCGACGCCTCGAACAACGTGAGCAGCGGGGCCAGCGGAGTCTCGGCGTACGCCGATTCGTGCGATTCGGGATCGGCGATGTCCGATCCGATGCCGTCCATCCGGTCCATGCCCTGCTCGAGCATCCCCTGCGCCGCCTCCAGCATGCCTTCGGGTGCGGAGACCACCGCGTTGATGCAGACGATGCCGGCGATCTCGGGGTGATCCGAGGCCAGCCACACCGTGAGCGCGCCGCCCATCGACAGACCCGCTACGACCACCCTTTCGCAGCGCTCGCTCAGCCGTCGGTATGCGGCCTCGGCTTCGGCCACCCAGTCCCGGTAGCCGGTGGGGATCATGTCTTCCACCGTCGTCCCGTGGCCGGGCAACCGGGGAAGCTCGACTGCGAAGCCCTCCGCGGCGAGCGCCTCGGCCAGACCCCTCATGGAGGTGGGGTTGCCGGTGAAGCCGTGCAACACGAGTGCCCCGTTCGGGCCCCCGTCAGCCGACCAGGGCTCCGCTCCGGGCAAAAGTCGCGGATCAGCCATGAAGTCCTCCAGGTGGCGGCATCGAGGTCATCGATAAGGGTCGTCGGTGGCGGGCTCGTCCCACCAGTCGGGGGATGCGGGCGCCCAGTCAGGATCCGGATAGATGCAGTCGACAGGACACGCCGGAAGGCACTTGTCGCACCCCGAACACAGCTCGGGGATGATCACGACATCGATGCCATGGTTGAAGATCGCGCCGAACTGGGTGGGGCAGTGGCGAAGGCAGGCGTCACAGTTGATGCATTCCGACATCTCGATGCGCAGTGGGGGCGACTTCCACTTCGGGTTGCGCTCCTTGTGCGCGAGACGCTCGGCCCGGTTGCTCGCTGGCACACCTGCGATGGTACTGCCGGAGGGTGTCATTGACCCGCCGGTCAGGAACTGGTCGACTTAGCGGATCCGAGCGAAAGGTTGCCCTTCGATGTCGCCACAGTTGTTCTCGCAGGCTTCGCCTGGCGTGGCGATGCCGTGCTGATGGGTCGCCTCGCCTGTCGGCTGGGCTCTTGAGCATGGCCGCCGACCGTCGGCTCACCGCGCAGGGCGAGGAGCGCAAGCAGCAGTTGCTCGACTGCGCCGCCCAGCTGTTCGCCGAACGCGGGTATGCGGAGACCCGAATCCTCGACATCGTGCGTCAGGCCGGCGTGGCCAAGGGCCTCTTCTACTGGTACTTCGAGAACAAAGAAGCGCTGTTTCGCGAGCTGGTCGAGCACAACCGACTCCGGTTGCGCCAGCACCAGGCCAGGGCGATGGACGCGACGGCCGAGCCGCTCATGCGCATCCGCCAGGGAGCTGAGTCGTCGATGGAGTACATGTCGAGCCACGCCCACTTCTTCGCGTTGCTCGAGGTGGAGAATCTGGAGAAGCAGTTCGCCGACGTGTTGCGCAACGGCACCGATGTGCACGCAGCGGATGTCGCTGCGCTGATCCGCTCGGGCATCGCGGACGGCACGATCCGGGACGAGGACCCGCTCCTCCTGGCCTATGGCGTGGTCGGCGCCGTCGGCTACTACGGCCACTTCCACCGCACCGGCCGGTTCGCCATGACCGTCGACGAGCTGGCCCCGTTCGTCGGTCGGTTCGTCGTGTGCGCCCTCGCCGCCGACGAAGAGATCGCCCGACGGGTCCTTGCCGCGGACCTGGCGGTTGCCGCGTCCTGACCGAGCCGCCCGAGTTTGTGCACGCACCGTGCACATTTAGGTCTGCGGCTAACGGAGACGCAGTAGGGTCCGTACCGACCTGCACACGAAAGGGGCCCCTGTGCCGAAGTTCCTCTCCGACGAATGGATCACCGAGGCGACCAAGGTCCGCGAGGAGTTCGCCGACCAAGGAGGCGCACCACCCCACCTGATCCGCATGAACCTGGTGATCACCGATGTGCCGACCGACGTGCGAGAGAGCCCGATCGAGGCCCACATGGACACCAGTGAGGGCGAGATGAAGATGGACCTAGGGCACCTGGAGAATCCGGAGCTCACCGTCACGCTCGACTACGACACCGCCAAGGCCATCTTCGTCGAACAGAACCCCCAGGCCGGGATGCAGGCGTTCATGGCGGGCAAGATCAAGGTGCAGGGCGACATGACCAAGCTGATGGCCATGCAACAGGGGGCACCCGATCCGACTGCGGTCGCGGTGGCGTCCAAGATCAAGGAGATCACTGACTGACGGTCCGGCTTGGTCGTGTGGATCAGCTCGCGTCGGGGAGGAGCTCCACGCCGGGCTCGATGATCTCCGCGTGTGACCGCACCGGCCTGACCACCGAGCTGAGGCGCGTCCGCTCGATGCGCCTGAGCTGAGCTGCGGTCACGAGGCCGAACACGGCAAGGACTGCGCCCGCCAGGTAGGCCTGGTGATAGCTGCCGGCGAGGCCGGCCGAGCTGAGGCGCATCTGCTGCACGGTCTGCATGATCTGGATGCCGAACACGATCCCTATCTGCATCATCATCTGTTGCGCAGCGCCCGCGATGCCGAAGTCGGTCTCATCGACAGCGTTCGTGACGCTCGACGCGAGCGACGGGGACGCGATGCCCATGCCGACACCGGCCAGCGCGAGGGAGGCCATGATCATCACGTCGGTCGAGCCGACTCCCAGCGTGGACATCATGACCAGCGCGCCGATGACCGACGCCGCGCCGGCGACGGCTGAGGTCCGTTCACCGATCTTGACCGCAACGAACCCGCCCAGTGGCCCTGCGATGGCGAACGCCAGTGGCCTGGCGATCGACAGAAGCCCGGTCCGGCTCTCGCTGTATCCGAGCACGTTCTGCAGCAACAGGGGCGTGAGGATGAAGCTCCCCATGTACGCGCCGTTCAGGAAGGACTGGCTCACGAGGGGAAACGTGAAGTTGCGCCGTCGGAAGTAGCGCAGCGGTAGGAGCGGATGCGCGGCCCGCTTCTCGACCCGCACGAACGCCCAGAGCATCGCCGGCGACAGCACGAGGGAGCCGAGCACCACCGGAGCCGTCCAGCCGGCACGAGGACCCTCACTGAGCGCGTACAGCAGCGGCGTCACCCCAAGAGCCACGAGCGCCGCGCCGGCCACATCGAACGAGCCGGTCAGCTGCTTCGGCGTCTCGGGGATGATCCGCCAGGCGACGAGCAGACCGAGCAGGGTCAGCGGCACCTGGGCGATGAAGATGACCCGCCAGCCGAACGCCTCGACGATCGGACCACCGATCACCACGCCGAGCACCGGTGCCCCGGCGCCGATCATCGACCAGAACCCGAGCGCCTTCACGCGCTGCTCCCGGGGGAACACGCGGCTGATGATGGCGAACGAGGCTGGGCCGGTGGCTGCTCCTTCCACCGCACCGAGCACCCGGAACAGGATGAGCGATCCGGCGTTCCACGCCAGCGCGCTGCACGCGGCCATGACCGCCGCACCGAAGAGACCGAACAGGTAGATGCGGCGCTGCCCGAGCCGGTCGCCGAGCTTGCCGACCGCCGGGCCGATCACCCCGAACGCCAGCATCGGCCCGGTGACCACCCACGTCATCGTGGCGTCGGCGGTGTGGAACTCGCCGGCGATCCGGTGGATCGACACGGCCAGGATC
>JBBSGQ010000031.1:0-15384 GCA_038253965.1 Acidimicrobiales bacterium
GACCCGGAGCCCACCCATCAGCGAGTACTTGTTGGCTGACGCCCAGCCGGCGATGAGCACCCCGAGCGAGCTGATCGAGGACACGGCCAGCGCGTAGAAGATGCCGGTATCGAGATCGGCGAAGCGCAGGTCGGGGCCGAACGGGACGACCAGGTAGACGAGGAGCACCGTGCCCACCACCATGAACGGCGCCAGCTTGAACAGCCGCTTGTCGGCCCGGTCGGGGACGATGTCCTCCTTCTGGAGGAACTTGCCGACCTCGGCGAACAGCTGCATCGAGCCGAACGGCCCGGCCTCCATCGGCCCGAGCCGGCTCTGCATGAAGCTGACCATCTTGAACAGGAACACGTACACGAAGGTGCCGGCCGGCAGCAGGACTGCGGCCAGGACTCCTACTGTGCGGACGATGCTCTGCTGCCAGTACGACAGCTGAATGGCGACGATCATCGCCGCCGCTCCGAAGGGGCGATCACGGCAACGATGCCGAGGATCAGGACGGCACCGACGAGGATCACCGGTCGATGTCTCCGAGGATGAAGTACAGGCTGGCCAGGATCGTGATGACGTCGGGGACGTAGACACCGCGGGTCACCCACGGGACGATGGAGATGTTGTTGAAGCTGGCCGACCGGATCTTCACCCGGAACGGTCCGAGGTCTCCCTTGGAGACGACGTAGTAGCCCATCTCGCCGAGCGGGTTCTCGGTGGCCACCCATGCCTCACCTTCGGGGACCTTGATGATCCGAGGCACCTTGGCCATGATCGACCCGGTCGGGATGCCGTCGCACAACTGCTCGACGATCTTGGTCGACTCCCGCACCTCCTGCAGACGCACCCAGAAGCGGGAGAACGAGTCACCGTCGGGATGGGTCCAGACCTTCCAGGCGACGTTGTCCCACGCCAGCCCGACTGGTTGATCGCGTCGCAGATCCCAGTCGACACCACTCCCGCGGAGGTTCGCGCCGGACAATCCGTAGCTCTGGGCCACGTCAGCGGGGATCACACCGACGCCTCGAGTCCGCGCTTGGAAGATCTCGTTGCCGGTGACCAGATCGTCGGTCAGGTCGCAGAACGACCGGATCCGCTCCATGGCGACCTTCGTGTCGGCGATCCAGCCCTTAGGCAGGTCATCCTTGAGGCCGCCGATGCGGTCGAAGTTCGGGTGGAACCGGCCACCGGTGGCTGCCTCGATCTGGTTCAGTAGGAACTCGCGATCGCGGAAGGCGTAGAAGGCAGGAGTCAGCGCGCCGAGTTGGAGTGCCATGTCGCCGAGGAACAGTGTGATGTTGGCCAGGCGCGACATCTCGAACAGGATCGTGCGGATCCACTGAGCCCGTGGCGGAGCCTCGACACCCATCAGCTTCTCGGCGGCCAAGATGAACGGAACCTCGTTGGCGAAGCTGCCCAGCCAGTCGATCCGGTTGACCAGCGTCGTGACCTGGGGATACGTGCGGACCTCGGTCAGCTTCTCGTAGCCCCTGTGCATGTAGCCCATGATCGGTTCGCAGGCGATGACCTGTTCGCCGTCGAGCTTGGCCACGATGCGCAGTGTTCCGTGTGTGGCCGGGTGCTGAGGGCCCATGTTGAGGGTCATGCCCTCTTCGGTCTCGAACTCGAGGTTCACCCGACCATCGGCCGCCTGGGCGTTCACGTATGCCAGCTTTTGCCGCTCGGTCACGGCGGTCATCCCGACCCCTCCTCGCTCGCTGCGTCCGACTCGCCGTCTGACTCCCCGCTGCCACCGTCATCGGCTTCGTCGGGCATCGGTTCTACATCGACGATGCCGGGCCAGGGCTTCACCATGCGGGCTAGCAGCGGGAAGTCCTTGCGGAGGGGATGGCCCTCGAAGCCGGTCGGGAGGTACAGAGCAATGAGGTTGGGGTGCCCACGAAAACCGATGCCGTACATCTCGTGGACCTCGCGCTCATGCCAGTTCGCGCCGGCATACACGGGTAGCCACGAGTCGACGATGAGGTCGTCCTCGCTGAGGTCGGTCTTGAGGAGGATGCCGTAGCGGCGCGACAGCGACTGGACCCGAGCGAGCATCTGGAAGCGGGACTCGCCGCCGGCGTACCCGGTGACGATTTCGCCCCGCGCGCCGGTCGGCTCGAGCGATTCGCCCATCGGGGCATCCTCGCTCTTGCCGAACGGCGACGGTAGCCAGTCGATGGCTGAGAGGAAGTCGAAGAAACCGCAGGCCAACTTGTCCCGGGCGATGAACCCGGCCTCGCGCCACGCTTCGGGAGAGACGCGCACCCACAGGCTGTCGCCCGGGACGACGTGGCTGCCGACCACCTGATCGCCGAGCTCGGCGCGGAAGGCCTCGATCAGTCCCTGGCGCAGCTCGTCAGTTGGTCCAACGCCCTCCGCGGTGACGTCAGCGGGGGTGTCTTGCACTGCCGTCCCCTCAGCTGACGACAATGGAGTCCCCTCTCCAGCGGGCGCCGATGTCTTCGTGCTGGATGCGCTCCTGCAGCAGCACGATGCCCTCGAGAAGCGCCTCCGGGCGAGGCGGGCAGCCCGGCACGTACACGTCCACCGGGATGATCTGGTCGACTCCCTTGGTCACCGAGTAGCTGTCCCAGTACGGGCCGCCACAGTTGGCGCACGACCCCATGGAGATGACGTATTTCGGATCCGGCATCTGGTCGTACAGCCGACGGATCGCCGGGACCATCTTGTCGGTGACCGTGCCCGATATGCAGACCAGATCGGCCTGCCGGGGGCTGGCCGGTAGCGGGATGACCCCGAGCCGCATGACGTCGTAGCGCGGGGAGCCGAGTGCGGCACCCATCTCGATGGCGCAGCAGGCCAGACCCCATTGGAAGATCCAGATGGAGTACCGCCGGGACAGGTTGAGCAACGCGGTGAGCGGCTTGGGCATCTTGCCACTCTCGACGAGACCCATCAGCAGGCTCCGCTGTTCGGCGTCGTTGCTCGGGCCACGTCGTGCCTCACACCCATCGCAGGACACCCTTGCGCCAGGCGTACAGCAGGCCAAGAGCGAGGAGGCCGATGAAGATCCCCATCTCGATGGCGCCGAAACCCCCATAGACCTCGAGCTGGGTGGCCCACGGGAAGATGAACACCGCCTCGACGTCGAACATCACGAACAGGAGTGCGAACACGTAGTACCGGATAGGGCTCTGGGTCCAACCGGTGCCGACCGGATCCACACCGCTCTCGTAGTTGATGTACTTCTCGCCCTGCGGTCGAACCGGCCGGATCAGCGATCCGAGGCCCATCATCCCGCCGAGCAGCCCGATGGCAACCGCACCGAAGATGGCCACGGTGAGGTACTCGCGCAAGAAGGCGGACACGGCGATTCACCCTAGTGACCGGTCACGAAATGGGCCAAAGCTGGGCATGGTTCGTGGCCCGTTCCGAACCGAGGACCCTTCATGGGAGCCGGCGCCCAAACCACCGATGTCACGGGGAGCTCGGCCCGCCCGACCGTGCCGCCTACCGGCCAGAGGCGAGCCTGGGAACTGCATGGCGGCTCGCGTCGTGCAGCGGACCTGGCACGAGGCCGAGACCGATCGTGCCGACCACCGCGATCACCAGGGCGATCCGGGCCGCAAGAGGGATTGCCAGGCGCGGGACGGCCGATCCGGCGGGGTTTTCGTCAGCTGTCTCGCTGTCCTCGGCATCGGAGTACATGGTGGTGATGATGCGCAGGTAGAGGTACGCGGAGATGACCGAGCTGAGCATGGCGACCAGCGCCAGCCAGTACGAGTGGGCGTCGACGGCCGCACCGACCACGTAGAACTTGGCAAGGAAACCCGACGTGAACGGCACGCCGGCCTGGGCGAGCAGGAACACCACGAACGAGAACGCGAGCAGCGGTTCGGTACGGCCCAGGCCGCGGTAGTCGGCCAGGAGATGGTGATCGTCACCCCGGCGACCGACGAGGGTGGCCACACCGAAGCTGCCGGCCACCATCAGGGTGTAGGCCGCGAGGTAGAACATGGCGCTCGACACGCCCCTCTCGTTGGCTGCCTGGACACCGACCAGCACGAAACCGGCGTGACTGATCGACGAGTAGGCCAGCATGCGCTTCACGTTGGTCTGCACGACTGCCAACACCGCACCCACCAGCAGGGTGATCACAGCGATCCCGTACACGAGCGGCTGCCAGTCGACGCGATAGCTCGAGAAGGCGAAGACGAACACGCGAAAGAGGCCGGCAAACCCTGCCGTCTTCACACCCGACGCCATGAACGCAACTACAGGGCTCGGCGATCCCTCGTACACATCAGGCGACCAGGAGTGGAACGGGACGGCGGCGATCTTGAAACCGAAGCCGACCAGCAGGAGTGCGAAGCCGGCCAGCAGCAGCCCGTCCTCGGCCAGCACGTTGGTGGCCAGGAAGTTGGCGATCTTCGACAGGTTCGTGGTTCCAGTGGCGCCGTAGACCAACGCAACGCCGTAGAGGAAGAACGCCGAGGAGAACCCGCCCAGCACGAAGTACTTGAGCGCGGCCTCCGCCGAGCGGAGGCGCCGCAGATGCATCCCAGCCAGGACGTAGACCGCTATCGAGAGGACCTCGAGGCCGAGGAACATGACGATGAGATCGTTGGCCGATGCCATGACGAGGCCACCGGATGCGGACAGGAGGAGGAGCACGTACGGCTCGGCGCCTTCGAGGTTCTCGCGGCGGAGGTAACCGTCGGTCAAGAGAGCGGCCAGGATCACCGAGCCGGCGATCACCACGGCGAAGAACAGCGCGAAGCCGTCGATCCGAATCGCGTTGGCTGCTACCGACAGCGGGCCGTGATCCCGTACCCGGAACCACAGCGGCACGACCGCGGCGATCGAGCCGGCGGCGATGACGATCGTCAGCGTGGCGTGCCAGCCGAACGTCGTGCGTCTCGGCAACAAGGCGCCAGCCACCAGCAGGACGATCGCACCGCCGAGGAGCACCAGCACCGGTAAGAGCGCGGACCACGCCACCGGTGGGGTGTCGATGCGGGTGACAGGCCCGAGTTGCCCGAGAAACGCGGTCACTGCTCGTCGACTCCTATCGGCTCGTCGCACCCGGGTCGCCAGGACCGGACCGCCGACCAGTGACCGCTCGCCACCTCGTGGCGAGGAACAAAACCGAACCGTGCTTGATGGTTCACTCGCCGTTCCGGCTCGCTCACTTGCCGACCTTTGCTCTCACGGCCCTAGGCCCGTCGGTGGCGACCTTGGGTTGGCGGTACTCGGAGTTGTGCTCGACGTGGGTCACGAGGCGGTCCACGCTCGGGGCGATCCGATCGAGAAACGGTTTGGGATACACGCCCATGAAGACGATGAGCGCCAGGAGTGGCGCCATCACGAGTCCTTCGGTCCAGCGCATCTCGCGGAAAGTCGCGTTCGCCTCGTCGGCCTCACCGTGGAAGACCCGTTGATATGCCCACAACAGGTAGAGAGCAGCGAGGATCACTCCGAACAGGGCGACGGCCGCCCACCACCGGCGGGTGATGAACGACCCGAGCAAGATGAGGAACTCGCCGACGAAACCGTTCAACCCGGGCAGACCGAGCGACGACAACATCACCACTGTGAAGACGCCGGCCATGATCGGCGCAGACTTCTGCAGGCCCTTCAGCTCGGAGATCTGACGGGTGTGACGGCGCTCATAGATCATGCCGACCAGGAGGAACAGAGCGCCGGTGGACACGCCGTGGTTGATCATCTGCAACACGCCGCCCTGCACGCCCTGCGTGGTGAGCGCGAACGTACCGAGCGCGATGAAGCCGAGATGGGCGACCGACGAGTAGGCGACGAGCCGCTTCAGGTCCTTCTGCATGGCCGCGCACATGGCGCCGTAGATGATGCCGATCACGCCGAGGGTGACCATGAAAGGTGCGAAGTACACCGAGGCCTCGGGGAAGAGGTACAGCCCGAAGCGGAGGAACCCGTAGGTGCCGAGCTTGAGCATCACTCCGGCCAGGATCACCGAGCCCGCAGTCGGGGCCTCGGTGTGGGCATCGGGCAACCACGTGTGCACCGGGAACAGCGGCACCTTCACCGCGAAGGCGATGGCAAACGACAAGAAGAGCCAACGGGCAGTCGTGGCGGCGACCATTCCCTGGTTGTCGGCCAGGGTCCGCAGGTCGAACGTCACCGGGCCACCCTTGGCGTGCAGGAACGCCAACGCGATCGTGCCCACCAGCAGGAACGCCGACCCGAACATCGTGTACAGGAAGAACTTGAGAGCTGCGTAGCGTCGGCCGCCGTAGCCCCAGCCGCTTATGAGGAAGTACATCGGCACGAGCACGATCTCGAACATCACGAAGAAGAGGAAGAGGTCGAGCGCGAGGAACGCCCCCATGCAGGCGGCCTCCAGCAGGAGGAGCCAGGCGTAGAACGGCTTCTCGTCGTGATGAGGCGGGGCGCCGAGGAGAGCGAGCGGGAACAGGATGCCGGTCAGCACCACCAGCCACAGCGAGATGCCATCGACGCCGAGTGTCCAGGAGATGTCCGGGTCCTTGATCCAACGAGCCCTGTCAACGAGTTGGAACCCGGCATGGCCGCTCTTGAAGACCGCCAAGAGGGCAATGGTCAGGGCGCCGGTGCCGATGACGAACAGCAGGGCGATCAGCCGCGTCTGCTCGGGCCGTCGGCGAGACACGAGTGCGGTCAGCACCGCCCCGACGGCAGGGGCGACCACCATCGAGGTCAGCAGAGGGAAGCCGCCGATGTCAGCTGCGAGCACGCTCATCTGGTCCACACCTGAATCTTGAGCTCGACGGCCGACCTGCGGCCCGGCGAAGCCGCAGGGGGTGCGGGGGGCACCCCCGCACATCCGCGCCCCCAGACTCGGTCGAACGGAGTGAGCGAAGCGAACGAGTGAGACCGAAACGCCATCAGAAGACAGCTCTCGACAGGAGAGCGCCGACGAGGACGATGGCTCCCACGGCGACGCCGAGTGCGTAGTTGCGGACGTAGCCCGTCTGGAGGGTGCGGATGCGGTCGCCGCCACCCCGCACCACCATGGCGACGCCGTTCACAGCACCGTCGATGATCGTGCGGTCGAACCAGGCGACCGCCTCGAAGAATCGGGTCCCGGGCCGGGCGACGAACGCGGCAAAGGAGGAGTCGATGTACCAGCCGTTGGCCAACGCCGGGGCCTCGATCTTGGACCGGTCCCCCCGTCCACGGAGGTACACCCCGACCGCCAGGAGGATGCCGAGCACTGCTCCTATGCCGGCGAGGGCCGCGAGCACGAGCTTGGTGCTGGTCGCCACGGAGATGTCCGCCTCGCCGAAGTGCACGACCGGTTCGAGCCAGTGCTCGAGGAACAGGAGTCGGCGCAGGAACGGAAGGTTCAATGCTCCACCGACCGTAGCCAACCCAGCCAGGACGACGAGCGGCAACGTCATCTGCCACGGCGACTCGTGAGGGTGCACGTCGTGATGGTCGTCACCGGCATCCGACGTGGGCGACGACGCAGTTGAGGCTGAGGCGTGGACCATTGGCGCCACCTTCTCGTCCTCGGCATGGGTGCTCGTCTCACCACTGTCGTCGGTCACGCCGGCCGCCGACTGCTCGGCCTCGCCGGTGGTCGTGTCGGACTCGGCCCAACGGGCCTGGCCGAAGAACACGAGGAAGACCTGACGGCTCATGTAGAAGCCGGTCAGCACGGCGGTCACAACCCCGATGGCCCACAGCAACGGGCTCTTGTGGTACGCCGCCAGCAGTATGTCGTCCTTGGACCAGAAGCCGGCGAAGGGCGGGACGCCGGCGATCGCCAGCCAGCCGACCAGGAAGGTGATCGCCGTGATCGGCATGAGCTTGCGCAACGCACCCATGCGTCGCATGTCCTGTTCCTCGCCCATCCCGTGGATGACCGAACCGGAGCCGAGGAAGAGCAACGCCTTGAAGAACGCGTGGGTGATCATGTGGAAGATCGCGGCCACGTACGCGCCGGACCCGACGGCGAGGAACATGTAACCGAGCTGGCTGATCGTCGAATAGGCCAGCACCCGCTTGATGTCGTTCTGGGCCACCGCGATCGTCGCGGCGATGAAGGCGGTGAGGGCGCCGATGATGGCGATGAGCGTCGGCACCCATGGTGAGGCCTCGGCGAGCACCGGGTTGATCCGGACCATCAGGTAGACGCCGGCCGTGACCATCGTGGCGGCGTGGATCAGCGCAGAGACAGGCGTCGGGCCGGCCATGGCGTCAGGTAGCCACACGAACAGCGGGATCTGAGCCGACTTGCCGACTGCGCCGACGAACAAGAGGATGGCGATCGCCGTGGCCGTGGTGGTGGCGAGGCCGGATGCATGACCGAGCAGATCGGCGTAACGGATCGATCCGACCGACACGAACGTGAAGAAGATGGCGGCCATGAAGCCGACGTCGCCGATGCGGTTGGTGACGAACGCCTTCTTGCCGGCCGAGGCGTTGGCCTCCTGGGTGAACCAGAACGACACCAGGAAGTACGAGCACGCCCCGACGCCCTCCCAGCCGAGGAAGGTGATCAGCAGGTTGTCACCGAGCACCAGCATGAGCATCGAGAACACGAACAGGTTCATGAAGATGAAGAACTTGGAGAAGTTCGCGTCCCCGTGCATGTAGCCGATGGAGTACAGGTGGATAAGCGCGGCGATCCCGGTGACGAACAGGCACATGGTGAGCGCCAGCGGATCGGCCAACAAGCCGACATCCGCCCGGAAGCCACCAGCCGGGATCCAGGTGAACAGCCGCTGGGTCAGGACGTGGTTCTCGCCTCCCCTGGACCCCCTGGCCACCAGGAACAGGGCGACGCTTGCGACGAACGAGCCGACGACCATCAGCGTGGCGAGCCAGCCCGCCCAAGGCTCTCCCAATCGACGCCCGAACGCCACGAGGAGGAGGAACCCGGCGAGTGGCAGCGCAGGGATCACCCAGATCAGGTGCTCCATCCCCCTAGCCCCGCATCAGGGAGATGTCGTCAGCTGTGGCGTTGGGTTGGCGACGGATGATGGCCACGATGATCCCGAGACCGACGACCACCTCGACGGCGGCCACGACAAGCACGAAGAACACGACGACCTGGCCACCGATGTCGTCGAGCTCGCGGGCGAACGTGACGAACGTGAGGTTGACCGCGTTGAGCATGAGCTCGACGCACATGAACATCACGAGCGGGTTGCGTCGTACCAACAACCCGGTGGCGCCGACCGTGAACAGCAGAGCACCGAGCACGAGGTACGGCGTCGGCCCGAGGGTCGAGGCGAGCATCAACGCGCGTCCTGTCCCACGCCGAGGCGAGTGACTGGGTCGGCCTCGTCAGCGTCCACAGTGGTCCCCTTGCGCCGACGGGCGAGCATCACTGCACCCACCACGGCGATCACCAGCAGGGCCGAGGTGATCTCGAACGCGAACAGGTAGTCGGTGAAGAGCAGCCGTGCTAGCTGGTTCACGTTGGGGACACCGGTGGTGATCTTCGCCCCGCTGGAACGGGCGCCGGTGATCGAGCTGGCGACCAGAACCGCGACCAGCGACCCGCCGAGCAGAACACCGGCGACCACAGCGGCGGGGCGCTGGCCGGTGAGCGCATCGGACCTGAGGTCCTCGGACCGGTCGACACCGAGCAGCATGATCACGAAGAGGAACAGCACCACGATCGCGCCGGCGTACACGATGACCTGCACCGCCGCGAGGAATTGGGCGTCCTGCGCTATGAACAGCACAGCGACCCCGAACAGCGTGGCCACGAGGCTGAGAGCCGCGTGTACAGGGTTGCCGTTGAACACCACGCCGAGCGCGCCCACCAGAACGACGGCGCTGGCCACGATGAACACGAGCAGCTCGACCATCTACGTATCGCCGCCTTCTGACGGTTCGAGATCGACCTCTCCCGTAGCGGCGCTCCAGAACTGACCGGGCGGCAACTCCTCGCCGCTCTGCGCGTCGACCATCTGGCCCCGTTCAGGCTCGCGGATGCCGAAGCCGAGCTCCGCTGACCAGCCGACCTTGCCCTCGTAGGAGGCGTCACCCGAGGCCGAGGTCGCTCGCATCCACGCTGAAGTGTGCGGCGCGACAGCGTCGGCGTCGGTCCAGTCCTCCCAGGGCATCTGCTTGGGTCGACCGTCGTCTCCGACCAACAACTCGTCGCGCGTGTAGATCGCATCGGCCCGGTTGGTGAACGAGAACTCGAAAAGCTTCGATTCGGTGATCGCCTCGGTGGGGCACGCTTCCACACACAGGTCGCAGTGGATGCAACGCAGGTAGTTGATCTCGTAGATGAACCCGTAGCGCTCGCCTGGACTGACCGGGTCATCGGGCGGGTTGTCAGCGCCGCGCACGTAGATGCAACGGGCGGGACACACCCCGGCGCACAACTCACAGCCGATGCACTTCTCCATCCCGTCCTCGTAGCGGTTCAACACATGGCGACCATGCAACCGTTCCGGCTTGTCCCGCTTCCCCCCCTTGTCCTTGAAGTACGGACGGGTCACGCGCTTGCGCCGCCCGATCTGCCGCAGAGTGACCCCGAACCCCCCGAGATACCCCATCAGTCGAAGATCCCCTCGAGGTCTTCGAGCGATTCGTTTCGTCGGGAGACCCGCATTGCGGTCACCAACAGGCCATAGGCCGCGACGATCGCTACCACGCACGCCGGGAACACGGCATACCAGTGCCAGCCGATCTCGTTGCCGACGCGAAAAGCGATGAGGACGAGCAGCCAGCCGAGACCGACGGGGATCATCACCTTCCAGCCGAGATCCATCAGCTGGTCATAGCGGACGCGTGGTAGCGACGCGCGAACCCAGACGAAGCAGAAGAGCAAACCGATCAACTTGAGGAAGAACCAGAAGATCGGCGAAACGAAACGCCCGACGAACAACGGCCCATTCGGTCCACCGAGGAACAACGTCGTGAGGATGGCGGCCAGCGTGATGGCATTCATGAACTCGGCCAGGTAGAAGAGGGCGAACCGGATCGAGCTGTACTCGGTGTGGTAGCCGCCCACGATCTCCTGTTCAGCCTCCACGAGGTCGAACGGTGGTCGGTTGGCCTCGGCAGTTCCTGCGATGAGGAACAGCACGAACGGCACGCCACCGGTGACCCACAGGTTCCACCTCCACGTGTGCTGGGCGGCGACTATCGCGTTGGTGTTGAGGGCACCGGTGACCAGGAATATCGCAGCAGTGGACAGCCCGAGCGCGGCTTCGTAGGAGACCATCTGTGCCGACGCTCGCACGGCCCCGAGCAACGGGTACTTCGACCCGGACGACCAGCCGGCCAGCATCACGCCATACACCGCGATCGACGACATGGCGAGCACGACGAGGAAACCGATAGGCGGATCGGCCAACTGGAACAGCGTCCTGTGGCCGAACATGGAGATGACGCCACCATGGCCATTGGAGAAGTCGCCACCGATCGGTATCACGGAGAAGGTGACGAAGGCCGGTACGAGCGAGAGGAACGGCGCGAGCTTGAAGACGGGACGGTCGGCCCGATCTGGTGTCAGGTCCTCCTTGAAGAACACCTTGATGCCATCAGCCAGGCTCTGCAGGATGCCCCACGGTCCGGCCCGGTTCGGACCGATGCGGTTCTGCATGTCGCTGATGATCTTCCGCTCGAACCAGATCATCAACATGGTGGCCACCAACAGGAACACGAACGTGATCACCACCTTGAGCAGGACGATGGCGATGACTGCGAAGCCGATCTTGCCGGCGAGGAGTGGATCCGCGGCCAACATCACTGTCTGGTCTCCACCCGCACATCGGTGACGACGGCCGTGGCATCGATGAGCACAGCGGGGGACGGATCGCCCCGGTTGAACAGCAACGACGCAGTTCCGCATAGCAACGAGGGGTCGGCGACGACGACCATCCCGAGCACGGTGCGGGCCGATGTGACAGTGACGGAGGCGCAGTCTGACAGGCCGAGCCTGTCCAGGTCATACGGGTTGACCCGGAGCTCAGGCCCTGTGGTGAGTCCGGCCATCGAAGGGGCGTGTTGGGCGAGCGTGCCGCAGTCGTAGAGCCTGCGGTCGGCTACGAGGCGGAGCGAGTAGGCATCAACCGTAGGCGCAGGGCGCAACTCTGCGGGTGCGACGAACCTGAGGAGCGCCGGGCGAACGGACGAGCCGTCGGATCCGGCCGATCCGCTCCTCCGGGACCCCGAGTCGGGAGCTGAGCCCGAGCCGGAGCCAGGTTCGTCAGTTCCTGGTTCGGCGGGATGCTCGGCGCCCTCGGCGACCGCGCTCGACGTGTGCGCCTGAGCGGTTGCTTCCTCGGCCTGCGCGTCGGACGAGTCGCCCGCAGCCTGCGCTGCGGTGCCGGCCGCAGCGGCATCGGCATGGGTGGAGACGTCGTCGGGCTCAGGCAGCGGACCATCGTCGGGCTCCACACGGTCGGGGTCACCACTCGGAACCGATTCGTCGGCCGGTGGCGGGACCGAGGACGAGCGCGTCGGCAGACCTGTATCGAGCGGGGCGACCACCCCGTCGGCGCCCTCCGCTGAGGCGAGCAACTCCGACGTGATGCCTGCGTGAGACGGCGCGAGGCGCTCGATCTCGGCCCAGATGGCCTCGACCGACTCGAGGCCGAGGTCTGCTCCGAGTCGTAGAGCCAGCTCGGCGGCGATCATCCAGTCCGTGCGGGCCGTGCCCGGAGGGGTGACGACCTGGCCGAGACTGCTGATCCGGCCCTCCAGGTTGGTCGTCGTGCCTGCGCACTCGGCGAACCCGGCGGCCGGCAACACGATGTCGGCTTGGGCCGACGAGGCGGTCAGGAACAGATCGGTGGCGATCACGGTTCGTGCTCCGGCTAGCGCCCGCGTGACGAGGTCTACGTCGGGAAAGTCAGCCAACGGGTCGGCGCCGAGCAGCACGAGCGTGTCGATCCGACCGTCGGCCGCCGCCTGCAGGATGCCGGTGGCATCGAGACCTGTGGTCTCTGGGACCGTCGGCCAGGAGCCGGCGAACCACTTCCGACCATCGTCGAGGCTCACCCGGCCAGGTAGCAGCCCGGGGGTCAGGCCCATCTCGAGGGCGCCCCGCACGTTCCCCCGGCGCAGGACCGGCAGGAACCTGACATCATCGAGCGCGTCCACCATGTAAGCCGCCGCGGTGACCGCACTGTCAGCGGACTCCGCCAGCGAGGATCGCCCGAGTACCACTTTGAGGGAACCCGCCCTCAGGAGGTCGCGGGCGATCTTCGCTTCGTCGGCGTCCACCCCGGCGGGAAGCTCTCCACCGTCGATCAGTACCTGCACCAGCTCCGCCGCCGCTCCCGGCCTGTACCGGAGCGATACGGCCGCCAGGTCACTGACGCTCGTGGCGTGCTGGGCCAGCTCCACCACCTTCACCCCGTCCTCTCGGACGGCGTGACGCAGGCGCAGGAACAGGACCGGCAGCTCCTCCTTCAGGTCCGGACCGATCACCAGCACGGTGCCACCGGCGCGGAACGTCTCGTCGATGGTGGCCTGCGGCAGGCCGAGCACAACTTCCGCCGGAAGGCCGTCGCCGAGCTGGGCGTCGACGTTGTCGGTGCCCAGCACGCCCTTGGCCAGCTTGGCCCACGCGTACGCGTCTTCGTTCGTGAGTCGTGCGCCTCCGAGCACCGCGAGCCCCGCCGGTCCGCTGCGCTGGAGCCCTTCGGACACGGCGTCCGCCGCGGCACCGAGTGCCTCGGCCCACCGGGCCTCGGCTAGCTCACCGCTGCCCGACGCGCGCAGGAGTGGCGTCCCCAACCGGTCCTCGTGGTTGATGGCCTCGAAGCCGAAGCGGCCCTTGTCGCACAACCAACCCCAGTTCACCGGATCGATGTCGACGCCGTTGTAGCGCAGGATGCGGTCGCGGGAGGAGTCGATCACCATGCGGCAGCCCACCGAGCACGTCTGGCATGTTGACTCGACCTGCTCCAGGTCCCATGGCCGCGCCTTGAACCGGTACGGGGTGGCCGTGAGCGCGCCGACCGGGCAGATCTGCACGGTGTTGCCGCCGAAGTAAGAGGCGAACGGATGGTCCGGGAACGTGTTCACCTCGGTGTAGTTGCCCCGACCCTGGAAGTGGATCAGCGGGTCGCCGGCCACCTCCTTGGCGAAGCGGGTGCAGCGATCACAGAGGATGCAGCGCTCCCTGTCCAGGTAGACGGTGTGACTGATCGGGATCGGCTTCTCGAAATGCCGCTTCTCCTCTATGAACCGACTCTCACCGGGGCCGAACGCGATCGTGTGATCCTGCAACGGGCACTCGCCGCCCTTGTCGCAGACCGGACAGTCGAGGGGGTGGTTGATGAGGAGGAACTCGAGGATCCCGTTCTGCGCCTTCTTCGTCACCGGTGAGTCGGTGTCGACCTTCATGTCCGGCGCTACGGGCAGCATGCACGCCGGTTGGATGGCCGGCCCGCGGCCGGTATCGACCTCGACGATGCACATCCGGCACATCCCGACCGGCGTCATGCGCGGGTGGTAGCAGAACCGGGGGATGTAGACCCCGTTGCGCTCGGCTGCCTCGATGAGCAGCTCGCCCTTGGCCGCCTGCACCTCCACACCGTTGAGCGTGAGGGTGACCGATGTCTCGGTGTCCTGGTCAGGCACCGGCCGGCACCTCCTCGTGTGCCGCCGAGTCGGCACCGCCCGGCTGGGAAGCGGCACTGCTCGGCAGCGGTCCGACGAACGCCGCGCCTTGCACCGCCACGGTGATCTCGGCCGGTCCGCCGACGTACGCCTCGAACTCGTCGCGGAACCGCATCACGGCCGACGCGATCGGCGTCGTAGCCGACTGGCCGAGCGGGCAGATGGTGGTCTGGCGCGGCGGCCACGCCATGCCGACGGAGATGTTGTCGCAGATGTCGAGCAGGAGGTTGACGTCTTGCGGACGACCCTGGCCGTCGACGATGCGCTCCAGGATCTTCTCCAACCAACTCGTTCCTTCGCGGCACGGCGTGCACTTGCCGCAGGATTCGCGGGCGAAGAACCGCACGAGCCGCAGGCATGCCTTGACCGTGTCTGTCGTGTCGTCCATCACGACGATGGCGCCCGATCCGAGCATCGATCCGGCCTTCCCGACGACGCCGGCCTCCAAGGGCATGTCGACGTGCTCGGGGTAGAACCACGGCGCCGACGCGCCGCCGGGGATGAACGCCTTGAGCTCGTGTCCTTCTCGGATGCCGCCGCAGTAAACGGGCGCGTAGATCAGGTCGCGGAACGTGGTGACGCCGAACTCCACCTCGTACACGCCAGGGTTCCTGACGTGTCCCGAAACGGCGAACATCCGGGTGCCCTTGCTGTTCTCCGCCCCAAGGTCTGCAAACGCCCCTCCCCCATTGCTGACGATCCACGGGAGGTTGGCCAACGTCTCGACGTTGTTGACGATCGTCGGCTGCAGATAGAGCCCCTTGGCCGCAGGGAAGAACGGCGGCTTGAGGCGGGGCAGACCACGGTTGC
>JBBSGQ010000032.1:0-15301 GCA_038253965.1 Acidimicrobiales bacterium
CGGCGTCGATATCGGTCATGCAGCGGATCCTCTCGATCCGTCAGCTCATCGTGGCGATCAACTGACGGGTGACGGCCCGGGTTCGCTGATCGGTCTCGATGACCACATCGGCGGACTCGGCTCGGGTCCCATCATGCCGGGCGAGGACCCGCTTGAGGACGTCGGAGATGGCGATCCAGGGGATCTGCCCTACGAGGAAGGCTTCGACTGCCACTTCATTCGCCGCGCTGAGGGCCGCAGGTGCGGTCTCGCCCAGCCGGGCCGCCTCGTACGCGAGCCCGAGGCACGGGAACGCATCGTTGTCCGGCGGTTCGAAGTCGAGTCGACGCAGATGCGCCCAGTCGATGGCCCCGAACGCCGTCGCGAGACGGTCGGGGAAGGCCAGTGCGTACCCGATCGGCAGCCGCATGTCGGGATTGGACAGTTGCGCGATCGTCGATCCGTCGGTGTAGGTCACCATCGAGTGGACGATCGACTGCGGATGCACCACGACGTCGACCTGATCGAGGCTGATCCCGGCACCTGCCTCCCCCGCCGGCTTCCCGAACAGCTCGTACGCCTCGATGACCTCGAGGCCCTTGTTCATCAGCGTCGAGGAGTCGACGGTGATCTTCGGACCCATCTTCCAGGTCGGATGGGCCAGCGCTTGCTCGACGGTCACGCCGGCCAACTCGTCGCGGTTCCGACCTCGGAACGGGCCTCCACTGGCGGTCAGGACGAGCTGTGCGACACGTGACGGACCAGCGGGGTCTCGGCCGCGAAGGCACTGGTGGATCGCTCCGTGCTCGCTGTCCACCGGCACGAGCTCTGCGCCCGGAGTGCGTCTGACCATTTGGACCACCGGTCCGCCTGCGATCAGCGACTCCTTGTTGGCCAACGCCAACCGGCGGCCGGCGCGCAGCGCGGCCAACGTGACGGACAGACCGGCGAAACCCACGACTCCGTTCACGCACACATCGGCCGCGCTGCCCAGGCTGGCGAGGCCCTCCTCGCCGACCCTCAGCTCACAGGCCGGCAGACGGGCCTTCAACTCATCGACGTGTCGATCCTCGAGGACAGCCACGATCTCGGGACGGACGTCTCGAACTTGGCGGACCAGGCTGTCGACGTTGCGCCCGCTGGCTCCCAGGGCGACCACCCGGTAACGGTCGGGCTCGGCCCGCACGACGTCGAGCGCCTGAGTGCCGATCGATCCGGTTGACCCGGCCAGCGCAACTGTCGTGGTCAAGGTTGCGCAGCGTCAGATTCGGTGGCCGACGATGGTCACGAGGTAATAGATCGTGGGCAACACGAAGAGCATTGCGTCGAACCGATCGAATACGCCGCCGTGGCCGGGCAACATCGTGCTCATGTCCTTGAGGCCGAGGTCGCGTTTGACGAGTGACTGGCACAGGTCACCGAGCGGTGCGGCGATCGCCGCGCCCAGACCGATCGCCAGTGCCGGTCGGTAGCCGTCCCAGGGCCCGAGCTTCACGGCCCCGACGGCGATCACCACCACCACCACGCATACGAACATCCCGCCGAGCAGGCCCTCGACGGTCTTGTTCGGACTTGCGTCGGAGAGTTGTCGGTGCCCGGCATTGCGCCCGATGAAGAAGCCGCCGACGTCGTAGCCGACTGTTGCCAGCACCGCGATGACCAGGAGCGCCCGTCCATCCGGTGCTCGCAGCATCGCCGCGGCGAACGAGCCGAGACCACCGATCCAGACGATTCCCAGCACTGTCGTGCCGGCGCCCTGCAGGACCCGGGCCTCCGGACCGCCGGATCCGGCCAGGTACCACAGGAGGCAACCGGCGAACGCGAGCACCATGACGATCGGGAACGCGTCGGGCCCCCGCCAGTACACCGCCAGTGGGAACGCGGTGCAGCCCACGAGTCCGAACAATGTGGCTGACCCGTATCCGGCCCTGCGCAGGGCGTCGAAGAACTCGCCTGCGGCGAGAAAGATCACGAGAGCAACCAGGATCATCGCCCAGCCCGGCCCTATCGACAACAGACCAGCGAACACCGCGACGAGCAGCACCCCGACGACGACTGCCGTACCGAGGTCGCGACCGCCCCCGCCCTTCTCGTCCTTTCCGCGCGGCTTCCGGGGTGTCCTGCGGCGAGCCGCTCGGGCCGATCTACCGCCCGGTTTCTCATACGGCACGTCCCACTCACCGCCGGGCGCGTCCGTGTCATCTTCGGCGTCGTACACGCCACCAGCTCGTCCGGTGTCCGACCCGGGGCCGGCCATCTCGGCGAGGTCGGCCTTCCAGTCCTCCTCGGCCATCGCGTCGTCGGCGGCAGGGTCGCCTGTCGCCTCAACGATGCTCGTGTCCTGAGGGGCGCGGGTGTCCCCGGGGCCGCCTGCATCCTCGACGACGCTCGCGTCCTCGGGTGCTGTCGCGTCGTGGGCGCTCGTGTTGTCGAGTGCTGTCGCGTCGTGGAAGTCGTCGGCGTCAGGCACCGACGCCCACAATGGTGCGGGCGTCGCCTCGGGTTCGTCTGCGTGGGACCCGGCGACTCGCGTCGCACCGGATATGCGTTCCTCGGTCTGCTCTTCCAGGTCATCGAACGAGAAGAACTCGTCGTGGGTGGGCCGGGCATCGGGGTCCTCGAGCGCTCCCACCCTGCTCTCGTCGTCGTGAGCCAAGCCGGCGACGAAGTCGGTCTGATCCTCGTCCCACGAGTCGTCGGCATCGCGCCAACGAGGCGAGGACGACGCGAACGAGGACCACGCATCCAGATCCTCGTCACTCTCTTCGAGCAGTGGTGCGCTGTCCCCGATCAGCACGGTCGGTACCTCACCGGTCGGTGGCTCGGTCCAGTGCGGCAGCTCGACCGGGCCGACCTCCGGATCGGGGGCGGGCTGCACGGGGGGACGCTCGATGCGGGTGGGATCGGCCCCTACGTCCAACGGGAAGCGCAGGGCCGGGCGCGGACCCATCGGCGGTGGTGGTGGCCGATCGCCGTAGCGCGGCTGATCGCCTCCCCGCCGAGGGGTGACGTCACCGCGTTCCATGGCTTCGGCCGCCTCCTCGGCGCCGATGATCCTCACGCCCTCGGTTGGATCGGCCGCCGCCGACCGCTCCGGGGCAGATGATTCCTCATCGTCGGGCGGGAGCTCGAACTGCTGATCCATGCGTGCCTCCTCGATGCGATGCCGGCGCCCCGGCGAGTCAGTCCTGGAGCAGTTCCTGTTCCTTGCTCTCGAGCGCCTTGTCGATCCCGGCTTCCTGGGAGTGGGTGATCTTGTCGAGCTCCTTCTCGGCGCGTTGGAGCTCGTCTTCGGACAGATCGCTGTCTTTTTGCAGCGAGTCAAGATCATGCCGCGCCGCTCGCCGAAGGTTGCGGACCGCCACCCGTCCGTCCTCGGCCATCTGCTTCACGACCCGGACGAACTCCTTGCGCCGCTCGGCCGTGAGCGGCGGAAAGCTCAAGCGGATGTTGGTGCCGTCGTTGCTCGGGTTGAGTCCGAGATCGGCGTTGCGGATCGCCTTCTCGATCGCAGGCATGGCGCCCTTGTCATAGGGGTTGATCACGAGCATCCGGGCTTCGGGCACAGAGAACCCCGCCAGCTGCTGCAGTGGCACCTCACTGCCGTAGTAGTCGACGGAGATCTTCTCGACGAGGGCCGGGGCAGCTCGTCCGGTCCGGATCGAGGAGAACTCCTGGCGGGTATGGCCCACAGCCTTGGCCATCTTGTCTCGAGCCTCGGACAACACCACAGAGACGAGGTCGTCGTTCATTGGCGGCCCTCACATCTGTGACCAACCTCCGCTGAGGGAGACCACCGGGCGCCAATGACCGCTGCCGCGACGCGGCAGAGACCACCGTGCTCATGATTCGCTCGCCCTTCGGGCTCACTCATTGGCTGGCACTCATCGAACCAGCGTACCGACTCCCTCATGGCCGACGAGGACACGGCGGAGGTTGCCGGGACGCAGCGCGTCGAAGACCACGATCGGCAGCGCATTGTCCATACAGAACGTGATCGAGGTCGGGTCCATGACTGTCAGACCGCGGTTGAGCACCTCCATGTAGCTGATCTGGTCGAGCTTCTCGGCAGTCGGGTCGAGCTTCGGGTCGGCGGTGTAGACGCCGTCCACGCCAGAGTGGGTGCCTTTGAGCACGGCCTCTGCGGATAGCTCCGCAGCCCGCAGAGCGGCGGGGGTGTCGGTGGTGAAGAACGGCGCCCCGAGGCCGCCGGCAAGGATCACCACGCGTCCCTTCTCCAGGTGACGGATGGCGCGGCGACGGATGTAGGGCTCGGCGATCTGCTCCATGTGGATGGCCGATTGCACCCGGGTCGGCTGGTCGAGCTGTTCGAGCGTGTCTTGCAGAGCCAACGCGTTGACAACGGTGGCCAGCATCCCCATGTAGTCCGCTTGAGCCCGATCCATGCCGGCGCCTGCTCCGGTCATCCCCCGCCAGATGTTGCCGCCGCCGACGACCACCGCCACATCCACGCCCAACTGGGTGCGGGCATCCACTATCTCGCCGGCGATCTGGCGGACGATGCCGCCGTCGATGCCATAGCCGGCCGCACCGGCGAACGCCTCACCCGACAGCTTGAGCACCACGCGCCGCCAGCGAGTCGGACTCGCTGCATCCCCATTCTCACTGACGCTTGCCACTGCTTCGGTGCGTTCGTCAGGCATAGCTCAGAGGCCGCGCGATCGGTGTCGAGAGCCGGGTTGCTCGACGTCGGCAGGACTTCTGAGCCGAGGGGACGTCTGCTCGGTGGAGCTGACAGCTGTTCACACGAGCAGCTCGGACCGCAAGCATCGTCTTCTGCGCGCTCATCAGTTCGTGCTCTCAGCCGCCGATGGCCACCTGGGCGAACCGCACGATCGACGCGTCGCCCAGCAGTTGGCTGATGGTCTGCTTCTCGTCCTTCACGTACGCCTGCTCGAGCAGGACGCGCTCCTTCAGCCACCCGTTCAGGCGGCCACTGACGATCTTCTCCATCGCCGCCTCGGGTCTGCCCTCGGCCCTCGTGATGTTCTCGAGGGTCTGACGCTCCTCGGCCATCTCCGCCTCCGGGACGTCGTCCCTGCGCAGGTAGGAGGGCCGCGTGAATGCAACGTGCACGGCGATCTCGTGAGCGAGTTCCGGCGTGCCACCGTCCAGCTCGACGGCCACCGCATTGACACCTCGCCCGTCCTGTCGATGGACGTAGGTATCGACCACGTGCCCGTCGGCTGCCTCCAAGCGCACCACTTGACCCAGTGCGATGTTCTCTTTCAGGACGACCCTGAGGTCGTCGATCGCATCGGCCTTCTCGGCGCCCGCATCGTCACCCTTGACCGCCACCAGGGTCGCTATCTCCTGGACGAGCGACGTGAACTGGTCGGACTTGGCGACGAAGTCGGTCTCGGACTTGAGCTCTGCGATAGCGGCCACGTTGCCGGTGGTCGACACTGCGACGGCGCCCTGCGTGTTCGTCCTTCCGGCGCGGTCTCCCGCCTTGGTCAGTCCCTGCTCTCGGAGCCACTTCCTGGCCGACTCGAAGTCGCCGTCGTTCTCTACGAGCGCCCGCTTGCAGTCCATCATCCCGGCGCCAGTCGCCTGGCGCAGGGTCTGCACGTCCTTGGCGGTGAAATCAGCCATCGGTGGGTGGCTCCTCGCCGGACGGGGCGGAAGCTGACGCGCTCGAGCTGGCTTCCTCGAGGGCAGCAAGCGCGGCGTCCGCCTCAGCAAGCGCGGCGTCGGCCTCGGCCAACGCCTCGGCGATGTCGGTGCTGTCCACGTTGCCGGCTTCCCCAGTGGCGGCCTCGCCGCCGGTTGCCGCGAGCGCGACCTCAGCCTCGGCGAGCGCAGCGTCCGCATCCGCCAGCGCGGTATCGGCCTCGGCCAAGACCGCCTCTGCTGCCGCAGCCTCGATGGCCGGCTCGCCCTGGGTCGCCACATCGGACGGCCTCGCAGGAGCGTCGACCGAGGGCGCATCTCCCGACGACGCAGCCGCCGATGACCCGTCTTCGCTTGATCGAGCGGCGGCGATGCGAGCCTCCCGCTCGGCGGCTGCCTGGGCGGCCTCCCGCCGGGCTGCAGCCTGTTGCGCGACCACCGTGGCTTGCTCGTCGGCGCTGCGGGTAGGCACGGAGACCGCGCCCTCGCGCCTCGAGGCCATCAACCGTCCCTCGTCGACTGCGTCGGCGATGACCCGGCACAGCAACGTTCCCGAGCGGATGGCGTCGTCGTTACCAGGGATCACATACTGGATGACGTCAGGATCGCAGTTGGTGTCGACCACCGCGACGATCGGCATGCCGAGCTTGTTGGCTTCGGTGACTGCTATGTGCTCCTTCTTGGTGTCGAGCACGAAGATCGAGTTCGGCAGTTTCTCCATCTTGGCGATCCCGCCAAGGTTGCGCTCGAGCTTCTCGAGCTCGCGACCGATGAGCAGTGCTTCCTTCTTGGGCATCGCCTCGAACTCGCCGGAGTCCCGCATGCGCCGATAGTCCTGCATCTTGGAGACGCGCTTGGAGATCGTCTCGTAGTTGGTCAACATCCCGCCGAGCCAACGCTCGTTCACGTACGGCATGCCGCATTTCTCGGCATAGGACTGGATCGGGTCCTGGGCCTGCTTCTTCGTGCCGACGAACATGATCGTGCCTCCGTCAGCCACGGTGTCGCGCACGTAGGTGTAGGCAGTCTCGATCCGCTTGAGCGTCTGCTGCAGATCGATGATGTAGATGCCCCCGCGGTCGCCGTAGATGAATCGCTTCATCTTCGGGTTCCAGCGGCGGGTCTGATGGCCGAAGTGCACTCCGGCCTCGAGCAACTGCTTCATGGTGACGACGGGCGTGGGCATAGCCGTTCCTTCCCAGCGGTTCGAAGATCCTCCGGCCCGCACGTCGAAGCGATGACTCGCAGCCGACGACCGTGGGTGGGTCGGAGAGTTGGTGGCCGGATCGGCGGATGCCGGGCCAGCGGGCGAGTGTAGCGAACGCCGGGTCGGCTCGACCACGTGACACGACCGAGGTGGACAACTGGTGTTCATGGCGGCCTCGTTCCGACCCCTTCGGCCGCACCCCGGCCGGCGCCTGCGCCAAGGGCCAGCAGCTTCTTGCTGCCGATCCCGAGAAGGCGGCTCCGCTCGGACCCGGTTCCGTCCGACAGCCTTCGCCCGGGCTGGTGACCGTCCAGCGGGACGAGGTGCACCACGGGTGGCCCAACCGGCCCGCCCCACAACGAAGCCGGATCGATGTAGAAGTCGCCGCGCCGTGCCCCGACGTGCAGCATCTCAGCGGCGATGCCGACGGCGTCGCCGCCTCGTACCTTCTGGTCTTCACGCACCCGGATCGCAGCGAGGAACGAATAGCTCGTGCGGATGCCATCGCGGTGCGCGACGGTGACGTGCAACCCACCGGCCACGGCGCCGGCGAACACCACGACACCGTCAGCCGCGGCGCGCACCGCCGTCCCGGGCACAGTGGCGAACTCGATGCCACGGTTCCCGGGCCCGTACGGGGTCAGAGGCGCCCGGAACGGATCGGTCACCGGCGCGTCCACCGGCGGCTCGTACGTGACGGCACCTCTTGCCCCGTGCTGGACGAGGCGGCGGGTGCTTGTGTCCGCTCCGGCCTGACCGGGACCGGCTCGGGCCTCACCGACGAGACCTAAGGCCAAGATCGCGACAGAGACCAGAAAGGCGCCGAGACCAAAGCGCATTTGCCCGCGAGCACCTGCCGGGCATCCTCGAGCCGAGAATCCATACATGATCTTCACCTCTCACAGAAAAGCACATCCCATGGCCCTTGCGGACGAGCGGTGTGGTGCCAGAGAGCGGTGAGACCGCTGAGGTCAGGCTGACTCGCGCTGCGTCGCTGCGATGAGCGCGCGCAGTTGGAGCACCGATTTCGTATGGATCTGACAGACGCGACTCTCGGTCACGCCGATCACCTCGCCGATCTGAGCCAGGGTCAAACCCTCGTAGTAGTAGAGGGTGAGGACTTTCTTCTCCCGGTCTGGCATGGGGCCGATCGCCTCGGCGAGGAGGTGACGCATCTCCTGCAGCTCGTACACGGCTGCAGGGCCCGGCCCCACATCGGCCACCATGTCGCCGAGGCTCGAAGAGTCGCTGCGCTCACCTACCGAAAGCATCTCGTCGAGTGCCACGATGCCCACGAACGAGATCTGGCCGAGCATCGCCTGCAGCTGCTCATCGTCCACGCCGAGCTCCTCGGCCAGCTCAGCGTCACTGGGGGTGCGATGCAGCGAAGCTTCGAGCTTGGCGTAGGCCTGCTCGATCCTGCGAGCCTTGGCTCTGACCGAGCGGGGAACCCAGTCGACCGAGCGGAGCCCGTCGAGGATGGCACCCTTCACGCGGGTGATCGCGTACGTCTCGAACTTGAACCCGCGCTCGACGTCGAACTTCTCGATCGCATCGATGAGGCCGAAGATCCCGTAGCTGACCAGATCGCCCTGCTCGACGTTCTGTGGCAAACCCACCGCCACACGACCTGCCACGTACTTGACGAGAGGGGAGTAGTGCAGGATGAGCTGATCGCGGAGCGCTCTTTCGCCGCTGTCCTTGTAGGCGGTCCAAACCTCGGGGATCTCGCTGTGCAGGTTCGTCACCTTCGACCTCACGCTCTCGGATGCGTGTCGTCGAACACCTTGCGCATGCGTTCCCGGCTCACATGGGTGTAGATCTGCGTGGTTCCGAGGTCCGCATGGCCGAGCAGCTCCTGCACCACGCGCAGGTCCGCACCGCCGTCGAGAAGGTGCGTGGCGAACGTGTGGCGCAGCGCATGCGGATGGGTTGGAGTGGGTGAGCGACGGTCCAGGATGCGTCGGACGTCGCGGGGGGTCAGCGGCCGGCCACGAGCGTTCACGAACACCAGGTCGGGTGGTGTCCTCGGGCCCGTGAGGACGTCGCGGCCCGTTTCCAACCAGGACTGGAGCGCTGCCTCTGCGGGATCGCTCAGGGGGACGACGCGTTGCTTGGAACCCTTGCCCCACACCGAGGCGCGCCGGCGCGCAAGTTCGAGGTCTCCGACTCGCAGGGAGCACAGCTCGGAGACTCTTAGACCGCTGCCGTAGAGCAACTCCAAGACGGCATCGTCGCGATGGCGGCTGGCACGTTTGCGTCGATCTGCGGAATCCGCTGCCGTCGCGGTTGCGGAAGGTTCGTCGAGCAGTACTCGTAGCTCGTCGTGACGAAGAACGTGAGGGAGGCGGGCGTCGCCCGCCGGGGCCGACAGGCCGATCGACGGGTCGGTGGTCAGCACACCGGCGTGAACAAGCCAGCCGAAGTACCGGCGCAACGCCGACGCCTTGCGAGCGATGGAACGGCGGGCATATCGCCTCGTTGCGAGATGGGCCAGATAGCGGCGGAGCATCTTGCGATCCACCGACGCAGGGTCCTGCACGTCCAGGCGGGAGGCCCATACGGTGAAGTGCTCCAGGTCGCGTCGGTACGCGTCGACCGTGGCAGGAGCGGCGGCGGTGAGGGAACAGACGAACGCGTCCAACTGCCAGCTCATCGGCTGGTCCGAGCGAATATGGCCGGCTGGCCGCCACGCAGGGTTTCCCACACCGCCCCAACGCTAGCGGCGGTCGTGCACGCGCACGCGGTACGCAAGTTGTGAGCGGCTCCTGGCGGCCAGCCGCGCCCCTCAGCCGTAGGGGAAGGCCAGACGAATCGCGCCAGGTCAGGTCATCCATCACGGGGTGCCGTCCGCTCGAGCCACCCGTCGGTCCGGACCAGGAATCCTGCGGCCTCGAGCGTTGCGACCTGCCCTGCTAGTGGAGCGAGGGCGAGTCCGCTGCGCGCGACCAGCTCCTCGAACGTCCGCGGTTCCCAGCCCAGGGCGTCGAGGACCGCCCTCCCGATCGGGTCCGGTGGTACCGCAGGTCGGAGTGCCCGATGACGCGACGGAGGCCGGCGGGCGCGAGCCAGTCCTACTGCGGTGAGAACGTCCTCGAGATCGCATGCGACGGTCGCTCCGGCGGCCAGGAGGGCGTTGGTGCCAGCCGATGCCGGCGAGCGGACGCTGCCGGGGACAGCCAGCAGGGTGACCCCGCGGGTGAGGGCCTCGTCGGCGGTGTGCATCGAGCCGCCCCTGACCTTGGACTCGACGACGACCACCGCGTCGGACAATCCCGCGATGATCCGGTTGCGCGCCGGGAACCGCCACGCCTCCGAGGGGGTACCGAGCGGCGCCTCCGAGATCACGACTCCTGCCGCTTCCACCTGACGGTGCAGGTGAGCATGGCGGCGCGGGTACACGACGTCCAACCCCCCGGCGACGACGGCCACCGGCGGCCCTACGTCACGATCCCCGCCGGCGGCCGCCAGCGCTCCGAGGTGAGCGGCACCGTCCACGCCCAAAGCGAGCCCGGACACCACGCGAACACCGGCTGCAGCGAGACCGCGCCCGAGATCGGTCGCCACTTCTCGCCCGATGCGAGTGCAGTTGCGTGTGCCGACGATCGCAACTCGGGGACCGCCGAGGACCTCCGGGTCGCCGCGCATGAACACGATGGCGGGTGGCTCGGGGTCCTCGACGAGCGGTGCCGGGTAGCGAGGTGAGCCGAGAGCTGCTCCGACGATCCCCGCATCGAGATGAGCGGCCCAGAGGGGCACCGGGTCCGTCCGCTCGGCCGCGACTGCCCAGCGGCCGATCAGGCCCACGGGATCTCTGCCCAGCCGGCCTTCGAGCTCGGGGACCGCTGGCATCCTGCCGGAGCTCACATGACGCCAGGCGCCCTCGGCCCCGTATGCCCGGAACAGGCTGAGCAGCCGGTGCGGGCCCATCATGGGCAGGCCGGCCAAGGCCGTGAGGTAGGCCTCGTCCGGCGGATCGACTGTGGACGAGATGCAAACCAGTTTCGCCCGGGAGCTCGGTGGAGTCGTCACGTCACGCCGCCACAGGATCTGCGAGCGGTTCGGACCGGAGCTGTAATGCGAGTCCCACGACGTCGGAGTCGAGCGGCGGTTCGATGCATCCGAGATCCGCCAAGGTGAGCGCCACCCGCCTGACGCTGGTCAATCCCCGCGCCGTGAGCTTTCCGGAGCGCAACGCGGCGTCGAGGAGCTTGGTCGCTCCGGTGGTCAGCGCGGTGCACCGCTCGAGCCGATCGAGCTGCAGTTCAGCGTTGCAACATCCGCTGCGTCGGTCGGCCAGAGCCCTGGCGGCCTTGACCCGCTCCGCGGCGACCTCGGTCGACTCACCGCTCTTGCCCCCAGCAGGTCGGTCACGTCCGGCCGGCTGACGTCGACCCGCAGGTCGAACCGGTCGAGCAGGGGGCCCGACAGGCGTCGCCGGTACCGGAGACGGCCACTGTCCGAGCAGTGACAGCTGCCGGGGCGCCCACCCTGACCGCACGGGCACGGGTTCATCGCGGCGACCAGGAGAAATCGGGCCGGGAAGCTCACGGTGAACCGAGCGCGGCTCACCCGCACCACTCCCTCCTCCAACGGCTGGCGCAGAGCATCGAGCACGGCCGGCTGGAACTCGCCGAGCTCGTCGAGGAACAGCACTCCCCCGCTCGCCATGCTCACCTCACCGGGCCGGAGCGCATCGCTGCCACCGCCGATCAGCGACACGAGGCTGGCGCTGTGATGTGGCGCTCGAAACGGTGGGCGTCGCACAAGACCTCCCGGTGGCAGCCCCAGGCCGGCTGCCGAGTGGACACGCGTCGCCTCCATCGCCCCGGCATGCCCGAGATCAGGCAGCAGACCGGCCAGCCGCTTGGCGAGCATGGTCTTGCCAGCGCCAGGCGGGCCGACCAGCAGGAGGTTATGGCCGCCGGCTGCGGCGATCTCCAGTGCCCTGCGGGCGAACGGCTGTCCTCGAACGTCAGCCAGATCGGGGGGTGTGGGCAACGGTTGCGGGGCGCTTTGCAACGCGTGGTCCGGCCAAGGCGCATCCTGGCGCACGGCATCGACCAGCTCAGAGAGGGTGGCCACCGGTCGCACCAGATGACGGCCGACCAGTGACGCCTCGAGGGCTGACGAGACGGAGACGACTGCGATCTCGCCCCGCAGCGCGTCGACGAGAGGCACTGCTCCGGGTACCCGGCGGATCGCGCCGTCCAGGCCCAGCTCGCCGAGGAAGGCCATGCCCTCTATCGACGCGGCAGGAAGCGAGTCGGAAGCGACGAGCACCCCGACGGCGATCGCGAGATCAAGCCCGCTGCCCGCCTTCCGCAGCCCCGAGGGTGCGAGGTTGACCGTGACGCGCTTCTGCGGCCAGATGAGACCGCTCGACTGGATGGCGGCCCGGACCCGATCGCGCGACTCACGACACGACGTGTCCGGCAGGCCGACCACTGTGAAGCTCGGGAGGCCGACGGCGACGTGCACCTCCACGGTGACCGGGTGGCCCTCGACGCCGAGCAGGGTCGCGGAATGGACCGTGGCGAGCATGACTTCCCCCTCCGGCCGAAACCGGTGAGCTACGTGGGAGGAAGGCCGTGACGCCGGCCAGCTAGGCGTGCCACCATCCTAAGCAGGGGGTCTGACAGGTTTCGCCAGCGCACCCGGCTCGACCGGTCCAGCGGTGGCGCGGCTCGGTCGCCGCAGACCGCGCCCCGAGGCCCGCCACCACTGACCAGCCCGGCGCGCCCAAGCCGACCACAGCGGCCGCAGTGCACCAACCTGCGGCCCGCCCGGCTGCGCCGACCCACTGACCCGCCAAACCACTGGCCCGCCACGACCAGCCCGGCGGCGGCGCCCAAGCCGGCGCTGGGAGAGCCTCTACCGTCCCTGGAACCGGGGCTGGCGCTTCTCCAGGAACGCGGCGATCGCTTCGGTGGTGTCCTCGGTGACGAAGTTGATCGTCTGGGCTCGCCCCTCGTCATCGAGCGCCTGCGCGAGGGTGACCGAATGACTGTTGTTCAACAGCTGCTTGCTCTGGGCAAGGGCAAGGGGCGGCCCTTCGGCGAGCCGTCGGGCCCAGTCGGCGACCGCAGCATCGAGCTCCTCGGGTACCACCACCTTGTTCAGGAGACCCAGCCGTTCCGCTTCGGTCGCGTCGATGATGTCGGCCAACAGCACGAGCTGTTTGGCTCGATGCAAGCCGATCAGGCGCGGCAGCACCCATGAGCCTCCGAAGTCGACCGACAGGCCGCGACGACTGAAGATCTCCGAGAAGCGGGCCTCGGTCGAGGCCACGATCAGATCGCAGCCCAACGCCAGGTTGAGCCCTGCCCCGGCGGCGACGCCGTGCACTTTGGCGATGGTCGGCTGCGGCAGGCTGTGCAGGGCGAGGCACACGTCGCCGACGTGGCGCATGCCGGCCAGGCCCGGGGGGTCCGCCGCGCCTGGAGAGAGGTCGGCTCCGGAGCAGAACGCACCACCCGCTCCTGTGATCACGACCACACGGTCCTCCGAGCGCGATCCGATGTCGCGGAAGGTCACCTCGAGCTCGTCCCACATCAGCTCGTCGATTGCGTTCTTGCGGTGCGGTCGATCGAGCGTGACAGTCACGACTCCGGCATCACGGTGGACCCGCAGCGTCCTGAGCGCCCGCTCGGCCAGCGGGCCACCGGCCGAGACGTCAGCCGATTCAGGGTGCGTATCCGACATCGCCGGCACGATACTGGCGTCCATGGGTTTCAACCCGCACCGCCGGTACCGTCGCACCAACGCCGACTACCTGATGGTCGGAGCAGCAGTGGTCGCCTGTCTGATCCTGTTGGTGTGGGCGTTCTTCGGATGATCGACAGGCATCTCGACGGGCCGGTCACCGTGCAACGGGTCCAGCCCTATCAGGCCCGCAAGTCCTACCTCTGCCCGGGCTGCAACCAGGACGTGGCGCAGGGACTCGGGCACCTCGTGGTGGTGCCCGAGCTGGCACCGGAAGCGCGGCGTCACTGGCATCACGCCTGTTGGAAGCATCGGGAGCGCCGGCGACCGGGACGCCTTCGGTGAGGGCCGACGTCGACCCCGGACGCTTCGCAGTACGTCGCTCGACCGTGGCTGACGGGTTGGACCTCGCCTACGTGCGGGAAGGCGTCGGGGGGTTCCCGATTCTCCTCCTGCACGGCTACCCGGAGACGATGCGCATCTGGTGGCGCAACATAGGTCCTCTCACCGACTCAGGGTTCGAGGTGATAGTCCCCGACCTGCGCGGCTTCGGTGGCTCCGACCTCGCCCCTGACGGGTTCTACGACGCTGCCGCCATGGCCCACGACGTGCACACGCTGGTGCATGAAGTCCTCGGCCACAATCGATGCGCCACGGCGTCGGGCGACCTCGGTGGCGTGGTCGCTCAGGACCTTGCCCTTCGTTGGCCGGGCTTCGTAGCCAAGCAGTGCCTGTTCAACACGGTTCTGCCGATCCTTCCGGACACCTATGCGGCTGCGGGCGTGAGTCCCGACCCGGCGAGGGAACATCGGCCGACTGCTGACTACTTCATCCGTCAGGGCACCGAGGCCGACCGTCTGATCGCCGAGCTCGACACGCCCGAGCGTCGGCGCGCCTACATCGCCGAGTTCTACGGACACCGGCTCTGGGCCGCCCCAGGTTCATTCGGTCCCGACGACGTGGCGTTCATGACCGAACCGTTCGCCGAGCCTGACAAGCTCCGAGCCAGTTGGGGAGCCTACGAGGGCGCGACCGGGCACCGACCACTGTCCGAGGCGCCGCGCCTCTTCGAAACGAGCTCGGTACCGACGCTTGCCCTGTACGGCCCGGAGGATCACGTGGTGTGGCGGAACTTCCCGGAGAAGTGCGCAGTCGCGTTTCGCGAGTGCATCGGACCGTTCGTGGTGCCCGGCGCCGGCCACTTCCTGCAATGGGAACGAGCCGACGTCCTCAACCGTGCCCTTGCACACTTCTTCGCCGACCTCAGAACGCCGCTTCGATGATCTCGAGCTCGCCGCCGAGGATCGCCGCAACGTCGAAGCGGATCTCCTGCGGACGGAACGGCGCCTGCTCGAGCCACTTGGCCGCCAGGCGCCGCAGCTTTCGTCGCTTGATAGAGGTGACCGCCTCGGCCGGCACACCGAACGCGTCGGTGGTGCGGGTCTTCACCTCACAGATCACCACCGTGCGACGGCGATGCACGATGAGGTCGATCTCTCCTTCGTTGCATCGCCAGTTGCGCTCGAGCACCACGTAGCCGTTGGCCACGTACCACGCCGCGGCGAGCGCTTCGCCGTCTGCTCCAAGTCGGAGTCGACGGGTGGTCATCGGCCTTCACGAGTGCCCGTGAGGCAGCACTCGTTCATTGGTGCACCATCGTCGTCGTGGCTGTCATGGACGCGATTGCCTGCCGGTGAGCACCAAGCAGTGCTCGGCACTGCGTGCCGAGAAACGAAATCGCACCGTGCCCATGGTTCGCTCGCCCTCCGGGCTCGC
>JBBSGQ010000033.1:0-14978 GCA_038253965.1 Acidimicrobiales bacterium
GCGCCACTTCGGCGCCGATCAGATCAGCCCATCGCTCGCTCATGGTGACCACTGCATCGGCCGCAGGTACCCCGAGACCGGCGAGGACCTCGTCCAAGACCTCGGGCAGCGAGCGCGGCTCAGGCCCCGTGTCGTCGGGGTCAGGCAGGGGCGTCCAAGGCATGGTCGATCTTGACAGCCGCTCGTCACCAACTCGTCATCCGTGCACGATCGTTCCATCTCTGATCTGCAGCACCCGGTCCGGTTCTGCTCCAGAGGGCATCACACCCGCCGTGCTCAAGATGGTCTGGCCGGTCGGCAGGTTCGCCAAGAGGGCATCGGAGCGAGCGGCATCCAGCTCGGAGAAGACATCGTCGAGCAGCAGGACCGGCGAAGTGCCGCTGCGCCGCGTCACCACGTCGTGAGCGGCCAGCCTGAGGGCCAGGGCGAGCGATCGCTGTTCGCCCTGGGATGCATGGGTGCGTGATGGCAGTCCAGCGAGCACGACATCGAGATCGTCGCGGTGAGGTCCCGCGAGCGTGACGCCTCGCTTCAGATCCTGACGCCGATTCTCACGAAGCACCTCGAGGAGGCCGCCTTGCATCCACCGCGGCGCGTAGACCGCGTCGACTTGGACAGCTCGTTGTGCAACTTGCGCGTACTCGCGGGACAAGACCGGGCTGAGGTCCCTCACCAGGTCCAGTCGGGCGCGTGCCAAAGCCTCTCCAGTGGTAGCCAACTTCGCGTCGAACACGTCGAGGGTCAGCTCGATCTCAGCGGTGACCCTCCCACCTGCCTGTTTGAGCAGTGCGTTGCGTTGGCGCAGGATCCGTTCCATGTCGCCGAGGAGCACATCGTTGCGGGGATGCACTGCGATCAGTGTCTCGTCGAGGAAATGCCGGCGTTCACCGGGGCCGCCCTTGACGACTGTCAGGTCGTCGGGTGAGAACACCGTGACCCGCAAGGCACCGAGCAGGTCACGGGCCCGACGAAGAGGCTGCCGGTTGAGTTGCGCACGATTCCGCCCGCCAGCCACGAGCTCGGCTTCGAGCAACAACTTCCGCCCTTGGCGCTCTGCCTCTCCCCGCACGAACGCCCGGGGTGCACCCACGCGGACGAGTGCGTCAGTGGGGGCTCCGCGGAACGATGACATGGTGGCCAGGTAGGCGATGGCTTCGAGCAGATTGCTCTTGCCCTGGCCGTTCTGACCGGTGATCGCCGTGAGGCTCTCGGCGAAGGACACCTCGGCTGCGGCATAGCTACGGAAGTCCGTGAGCCACAGCCGACGGATCAACACCGCAGTCGGTCAGGAAACGCGAACGGGCATCAACAGGTACAGGAACTCACCGAACCCGGTGCCGCGGATCACCGCCGGCTTCTGGGCGTCAACGGTGTCGAGGAAGATCTCATCGCCTTGGGTGACCTCGACGCCGTTCAGGAGGTACTCGGGGTTGAATGCCACCGTGAGGTCGGCTCCCTCGTAGCCCGCATCGAGTTGCTCATGCGCCGCGCCGACGTCTTGGGTGATCGCAACGAGCTCCAGACCGTCTGACGTCATGGCCAACCGCACGGGGGTGTTCGGCTCGCGAGCCATGAGCTTGACCCGCCGCACTGCGTCGATGAACGTCTCGCGGGCGACCGTGAGACGGTTCGGATGGCTCGAAGGGATGAGCCCGCGATAGTTGGGGAACTCACCCTCGATCAGGCGAGTCGTGAGCCGCACCCCTCCCACCTCGAACGTCGCTTCACGCTCTCCGAGGCGCAACGTGACCTCCTCGGAGCCACCGAGCAGCCGTTCGAGCTCTCTCAGCGCCCGTGACGGCACGAGCACGCTCTGCCCGTTGCGCAAGACACTTGCGCCCGGGAGGTCGCGCACGGCCAGCCGATACGAGTCCGTGGCAACCAGGCGCAGACCCTCGCCTTCGGCGGCCATCAGCACCCCGGTCAGGATCGGCCGGGCGTCATCTGCGCTCGCAGCAGGTACCACCTGGTGAAGCGCTTCTGCGAAGTCAGCTCCGACAAGGGTGACCGCATCGTCGGTCGGCTCACCTATTCGCGGGAACTCGTCTGCCGGCAGCAACCGGATCTCGGACTGGAACCGTCCGGAGCTGATATGAGCCTCATCGTTCTCGACAGTGACCTCGACGCTGCCAGGCTCGAGCGATCGTGCGACATCAGACGTGATCTTGGACGGCAGCACCGCCACTCCGTCAGACGAGCCCGCGACAGTCAGCTCAACGGCGATGGTCAGCTCCAGGTCGCTGCCGGTCAGTCGAAGCTGGTCGCCCTCGAGCTCGGTTCGAACGCCGGCCAACACAGGTAGCGCACCACCCCGGCTGGCGACCGCCCGGCCAGCAGCACCCAGTCCCTCGACCAGAACGTCTCGTTCGCATCGGAACTTCACGCTGTCACTCGCTTTCTCCGCGTACACATGATTTCGAGATGGTGTTGGTAGTAGGGGCTGTGGATTGTGGACAAGTCCTCGATCTCCCTGCTGAACCGCCATGTTGTTGTCCGACGTTCGTCCCCAACCATCCCGAGGTTGGCACTCGGCTGGAGCCGACCAGTGGATCGTTCGACGTTCTCCCCGTGGTCATCCAGTGTTCATCCACGGCGATGGACCGGTTTCACCACAGGCTTGCCCACAGCGGAGAGTTCCGCTCAACTGCCCTTCCTGATCCGCTGCACGAGTTCGGTGACTTGGTCGTAGATCTGCCGCCGTTCTTTCATGAGCGCTTTGATCTTCTCCACCGCATGCATGACAGTCGTGTGGTCGCGGCCGCCGAACTCCCGAGCGATCGCGGGATAGCTCAAGTCGGTCAGCTCGCGCGAGACGTACATGCCGATCTGTCGTGCGGTGACAAGAGGACGGCGTCGGCTCTTGCCCTTGATGTCGTCGATGGTGAAGTCGAACATGTTGGCCGTTGCCTCGAGGATGATTTGAGGCGTGATGGGACGGGGCTGACGTTCACCGAGGATGTCGTGCAGATGCTTCTCGGCGACCTCGAGCGTGAGTGGCTCCCGGACCAGGTTGGCCAATGCCGACACACGGTTGAGTGCACCCTCCAGCTCACGGATGTTGTCGATGATGTTCTCGGCGATGAACGCCAGGACCTCGTCAGGTATCGGACGGGGTTCCCCCTCCGCCTTCTTGTGGAGGATCGCGAGCCGGGTCTCGAGGTCCGGCGGTTGGATGTCGGTGGTCAAGCCCATCTTGAACCGGCTCCGCAACCGGTTCTCGAGCGTCGAGATCGCATCGGGGGGGCGGTCCGAGGACAGCACGAGCTGGCGACGACCTTCGTGTATGGCGTTGAAGGTGTGGAAAAACTCCTCCTGGGTCTCCTTGCGTCCCTCCAGGAACTGGATGTCGTCTACGAGTAGGACGTCGTTCTCCCGATACCGCCGTTTGAACTCGGCGCTGGTGTTGGTGCGGATGGAGTCGACGAACTCGTTCAGGAACGTCTCGCTCGAGACGTACTTCACGCGGTAGTCCGGGTAGATCTCGCCGACGTAGTGAGCGATGGCCTGCAGCAGGTGGGTCTTGCCGAGTCCGGCATCGCCGTAGATGAACAGAGGGTTGTACGACCTCCCGGGCGTCTCCGCTACGGCCAGAGCGGCTGCGTGGGCGAACCGATTCGATGGTCCGATCACGAACCCGTCGAAGGTCAGGCTGGGCCGGATCTCTGTCCAGCGCCGGCTGGTCAGCTCTGCACCGGCCTGCACTGCCGCCCCGAGGGTCGGCCGGCCTGGCGCGGGGGCGAGCATCTCGTCGAACGGGTCGCTGGTGACATCGACCTCGGCCATGCCGGTGTTGACCCGGATCGCTACCGCAAGGTGAGAGCCTCCGACATCTTCGACGACGCCTTCGACGAGGGACAGGTATCGACCCTCCACCCGGTCCTTCACCAGAGCGCTCGGCACGGTCAGGACGAGCCCATCAGCGTCGAGGGACAAGGGGAGTGCGTCTTGAAATGTGGACCGCCACACCGCATCAGAGACTTGGGATCGCAGGGCTTCCCGACACGAGTCCCACAGATGCTCTGCCTTTCGCACCGACATCGTCCTCTCCGCTGCGGCGATATCCACAGATGCGTCCACACCATGGGGAGAACGAGCTCGGGCCCGTGCATGAGCTCGGCCAGCGCTCCGACCCGTGTTCGTCCTCGGCCGGTGGGGCCGGTCCACCGCTCAGAAGGTCCATCGGCGGCCCGCCTGCGGCAGGAAGAGCACCGTAGCATCCCCCCCGAGCCGGCGCGCAAGGGACTCTCGGCTGGCGATCCGAAACCGTGCACCGCGAGGCAGCGGTTGCTCGGCGGCCCACTGCGCCTCTAGCGTACGGGAGCGCCTCGCCGCCAGTGGTACCGTCCAAAGCCCACGTGCGCGCGCGGCGCACCGATCTGCATCCGGCCTGCCCCGACGAGCTCCGTCGAGCCCACGGCCGAATCGCGTGCCCCGAGGAGGCCGCGTGCCCGAGGAGGCGACGAGTGAAGCGTACTTACCAACCCAACGTCCGCAAGCGGGCGAAGCGGCACGGGTTCCGGCACCGCATGTCGACGCGCGCGGGGCGAGCGGTGATCCGCAGCCGCCGGCAGAAGGGCCGCGCTCGGCTCTCGGCCTGACTCGGATGCACGGCCGGGCGAACTTCCTCGACGTTCGACACTACGGACTTCGGGCGCGATCAGGTGCGGTCGGCGTCTCCTTCCTCCCGTGCGCCGAAGCCGCGCCCGCCCGAGTCGGGTTCGCGGTGGGTCGCCGGGTGGGCAAGGCAGTGGTCCGCAACCGCGTCCGGCGGCGACTGCGGGCGTCACTGTCTGAGCTCGTGCGGCTCGATTCCGCCACGTTACGTGGTGGCTGCTACGTGATCTCGGCGGGCCCAGACTCGGCAAGCCTGTCGTTCACCGAGCTAGGGGCTGGACTGGCCTCGGCTCTCGAGGCCAGCTTGATGCGGGCCGACCGGGTCGGTGTCGCCTGATGACGGCGCCGGGGCGGGCGCTCGCCAGTGTCATTCGCGGCTACCAGGCTCTTCGCGCCGGACGACCGTCGCCGTGTCGATTCAGCCCCTCATGTTCCGCCTACGCGCTTGATGCGTTGGCCGTTCATGGGACCATACGAGGCGGGTGGTTGAGCGTCCGGCGTCTCGGTCGATGCCACCCCTGGGGCGGCCAGGGCTGGGACCCCGTTCCTGACCGCACAGCTCGACAGCCCGAACTTGATCGGACCATCGCCTGATGTATGACCTTATCGCTCGGCCCCTTTCGTGGTTCTACAGCATCTGGCCGTCCTATGCCGGCTCTATCACCCTGCTGACCCTGTCCATCATGATCGTACTGACCCCGCTCACGCTCAAGGGCACGCGGTCCATGTTGGCCATGCAGCGGCTCCAGCCGGACATGAAGCGCCTTCAAGCGAAGTACAAAGACGATCGCCAGAAGCTCAACGAGGAGATGCTGAAGTTCTACAAGGAGCACGGCATCAATCCCGTCTCCGGCTGTCTGCCGCTCGTGCTGCAGATGCCGGTGTTCTTCTTCCTGTACCGCACCTTGCTGGGTTTGACCTCTCGTGCGCCTTACGGCAGCGATATGGGATCAGCTGTCGGCCGGAGGGCTGTTCGGACCGGTGCCACGTTCGACCACTTCGGGGTGTTCTTCCCCAAGCACTTGGACAAGACCAGCAAGCTCTATCAGAGCCTCCACAGCGCGCGGGAGATGCGTTCCTGGGGCCTCAACCTCGCTGACAGCGCGTCGGCAGCGGTGGGCAAGGGGCTGGGTCACGCCGCGCCCTTCATCGTGCTGGTCCTCCTGGTGGCGGCGACGAGCTACATCCAGCAGAAACAGGTGGCCGGTCGGAATCCGCAGGCCAGCCAGGTCAACCCCCAGCAGCAACTCCTGCTGAAGCTGATGCCCGGTTTCTTCGCGCTCATCTCCCTGACCCTGCCGGCGGGCATCGTGCTGTACTTCTTCGTCTCCAACCTCTACCGCATCGGCCAGCAGGCGTTCATCACTCAGACGATGTACCACGAGGGCGGGGCTCTGGCGACGACCGCCACAGAGACCAAGCCCGCCTCGGGCAAGGGTGAGCTTGCAGCCTCGACATCTGCCCCAGAGCGCCGGGGCCTTCTCGGCAAGCTGACTGCAGCACGCGAAGATCAGGGGCAGCCACTTCCCGAGAGATCGACAAAGTGGGCTGCTGCGAGGGGCGAGGTGGCTGCCAAGGCAACACGGGACAGTGCGGCCAACGGCCGGGCCTCTGGCAGTTCCCGGGTGACAAAGCCGCCTAAAGCCACCAAAGCCGCAAAGCCGAGCAATGGAGCGGCGCCGGCCGCGCCTGTATCCTCGGCATCCGGGACGGCACCCTCGCGTCAGCGACCGCCCGCCCCCGTGAACCGGTCCCGAGCCAAGAAGAAGAGGAAGTAAGTCAGTGGAGTGGGTCGAAACGACAGCACGCTCGGTCGAGGAAGCCAAAGATGCTGCGCTCGATGAGCTCGGCGTCGATGAGCAAGAGGCCGAGTTCGAGATCGTCGACGAACCTCGTGCCGGACTGTTCGGCAGGGTACGAGGCGAGGCACGGGTTCGAGCCCGCGTCGCGCCGAAGCAACCTCGACCGCGCCAGGAGGGACGAGGCCGAGGGCCTCGAGGCGATTCGTCCTCGAAGTCGCCCTCCGGTCGACCCGCTGCGGCTCAACCGGCGGTGGCGGGAACCGATGCCTCAACTGCCGGACGTGCGCAGCTCGGGCCAGAGGACTCCCAGGCCCCCTTGCGCGCCCGCCCAGGCCGGCCCGCTCGCGAGCCTCGCAGCCGAGCGCCTGGTACCAACACAGCTCCTCGAGGATCTGGGGGCCCCGAGGACAGGGAGACGAGACGCTTGGATGACACGATCGTCACAGCCGAGGAACAGGCCGAGATCATCGGGGGATTCCTCGACGGTCTGCTCGTGGCGTTCGACCTCAAGGGCGAGGTCCGTCAGACCAAGCCCGACGACGACACCGTCGAGCTCGATCTGCAGGGCGACGATCTCGGACTTCTGATCGGGCCGAAGGGCCAGACGCTGACCGCACTCCACGAGTTGTCGCGTACCGTCCTGCAGCGCCAAGCCACCGGTCGCTACGAGGGCCGGGTCCGGATCGACGTCAGCGGCTACCGCTCGAAGCGACGCGAGGCGTTGGCTCGTTTCGTTGCGCAGATCGCCGAGGAGGTGCGGGGCAGCGGGGCACAGAAAGCTCTAGAGCCGATGAACTCTGCTGACCGCAAGGTCGTGCACGACGCGGTCAACGACATCGACGGGGTGGCGACACGTTCAGACGGACAGGAACCTCATCGACGCGTGGTCATCGTCCCAGACCCGTCTGAATAACCTGACATCCCGCGATCCGGCGCCGCCTGAGTGCGGTCGAGGTGGCGCATCGAGCGACAGCGACCTTGTCGCTTGTCTTGTCAGCGCTCGTAAGCAGGGTTTCCTCGGTCCGATGGCGATCGAGGATCACATCTCCCACTCACTGGCCATGGGTGCCGCCCTCATGGCGCAGCCGAGCACCGTGCTTGACCTCGGCGCGGGGGGCGGGGTACCCGGCCTGGTGCTTGCCCGGTTGGCGTGGCCCGGTGCCCACTGGTGTCTCCTCGAGGCCAACGCACGCCGCGTCTCCTTCCTCGACGAGGCAATACGGACACTTGGTCTTTGCGGTCGGGTGAGCGCAGTTCTGGCCCGAGCAGAAGAGGCCGCCAGAGACCAAGTCCTGCGATACCAGTTCGACGTCGTGGTGGCACGCAGCTTCGGCCCGCCAGCGGTGACCGCAGAATGCGCTGCACCGTTCCTCACCTACGGTGGTCGGGCGGTGATCAGCGAGCCGCCCGACGCGGATCTCGACCGGCGGTGGCCGCAGCCTGGGCTGGCCGCGCTCAATCTGGTCGTTGAGCGGGCACAAGTGACGCCCATACACGCGGTTACTCTCCGTGCCCTGGATCTTTGCCCTGATCGATATCCTCGTCGTGTTGGTATTCCTGCCAAGCGGCCGCTCTTCTGACCGAGCATGGCGTCAGCACGTGTTTCACGTGGAACATCCCCGCCTCTCCTTGACCCCACTGGTGCTACCGGGGATGATGCAACAAGTGACCGCTCAGCCCCCTCCGGGAGATGCCGGGGCCAGTGAGATCGTGATCGAGGAGCTACCCGTCGTTGCCGACGGGCTACCCGCCGTTGTCGGCGAAGAGCAGGCGCCCGAGATAGGGCTCGGCGTGTCGATCGACCACGACGCTGATTCGCCCCCCCATGGACCCTTCGTCGCATCGGAGCCGGTAGAGCCGTCGGCGGGCAGTCAGAAGCACCCGCTTCCTCGCATCATGGCGGTCGCCAACCAGAAGGGCGGAGTAGGCAAGACAACCACTGCCATCAACCTCGGGGCCTGCCTGGCCGACCTCGGCTATCGAGTGCTGGTTGTGGACCTCGACCCGCAGGGAAATGCGAGTACTGGGCTCGGCATCAACATTCGTGGCCTGCAAGCCTCGATGTATGACGTCCTGCTCCACGACGTACCGATCGAGGATTGCATCGAGCCCTCTTCGGTGCGGAACCTGTTCGTGGCGCCGGCAAGTCTCGACCTGGCAGGCGCCGAGATCGAACTTGTTCCTGCCTTCAGCCGCGAGACCCGTTTGAAGCAGGCGCTCGGTGGAGTGCGTGAAGACTACGATTTCGTGTTGATCGATTGCCCGCCGTCGCTCGGCCTGTTGACGATCAACGGCATGGCAGCAGCGTCGGAGGTGCTTGTCCCGATCCAATGCGAGTACTACGCGTTGGAGGGGCTGGGCCAGTTGCTCAGAAACGTCAACCTGGTGCAGAAGAACCTCAATCCGACGCTCGAGGTAAGCACGATCGTGCTGGTGATGTACGACGCTCGCACCAAGCTGTCTGATCAGGTTGTTCAAGAAGTGCGAGAGCATTTCGGGCCGACAGTGTGCCGCAACGTGATCCCTCGGACCGTCCGTCTCTCCGAGGCGCCCTCGTTCGGCCAGCCGATCATCGCGTTCGACACTACGTCGCGCGGCGCGATCGCCTACCGAGAGCTTGCGAAGGAGGTCAGTGGTGGTACGCCGCAGCGGATTGGGTAAGGGGCTGGGGGCGCTGATACCCACTGAGGTGAGCGCGGGCGGCGGCGATGTGCTCCACGAGTTGCCGGTCGCATCCATCGATCCCAACCCGTACCAACCTCGAGCCTTCTTTGACGAGGAATCGCTTGTAACTCTGACCGCGTCCATACGAGAGGTAGGGGTGCTCCAGCCGGTGCTCGTGCGGGCGTCGGGCGACCGCTACGAGCTGATCGCCGGTGAACGACGGTGGCGTGCTGCAAAGCGGGCTGGCCTCCAAACGGTGCCTGCCGTCGTGCGAACCGTCGAGGATTCCTCATCGCTTGAGCACGCGCTCGTCGAAAACCTGCATCGCGAAGACCTCAATCCGCTGGAGGAGGCAGCTGCGTTTCAACAGCTGATCGAGGACTTCGGCATGACGCACGAGGACTTGGCTCGGCGGGTCGGCAAGAGCCGCTCCGCGGTGTCCAACACCTTGCGGCTGTTCCAATTGCCGCCAAGCATCCAGAAGCTGGTATCTGAGGCTCAGTTGTCGGCCGGTCATGCTCGCGCATTGCTCGCCACGCCTGATCGTGCGTTCCAGGAGGCTCTGGCACGTCGGGCGGTGGTCGAGGATCTCTCCGTCCGGGAGGTCGAGGATGCCGTCCGAGCCCGCAGCGATCCTCCACCACCTCCGGGAGAGGTGCCTGAAGGACGCCCGCTTCGCCCGCCGGGCCTCTTGGAGCTCGAGGAGCTGCTCTGTGAACGCCTCGACACAAGGGTCAAGGTGTCCATGGGAGCGAAACGGGGCCGGGTGGTCATCGAGTTCGCAACATTGGAGGATCTCGAGCGGATCTATCGAGCGATGGCAGCCCCGCCGCCATCTTGAGCGATCCGCTCGCGCCCACGGCTGCCGACCGGACTGAGCGCGAACGCCTAGCCGCAGAGCGTGTGTGGACCCTTAGGTTCTCCACAGACTGTGGCAAAACCTGTGCCTAAGCCCTATGCCTCAGACACTCACTGAGCACACGAGGTCAAGGGTCCGAAGGATCGGTCAAAGGAACTCGCTGAGATCCTCGAGCAGCTGGCCTTTGCCTTTCGCGCCGAGCATGCGCTTCGCCGGCTGACCATCCTTGAAGACGATGAGCGTGGGGATGCTCATGATGTCGAAACGGCGGGCAACGTCGGGGCTGTCATCGACGTTCACCTTCACCACTCGAAGGGACTCGGTGTGCTCGCCGGCGATCTCAGAGAGTATCGGCGCGATCATCTTGCACGGGCCGCACCACTCCGCCCAGAAGTCGACGATGACAGGCAGCTCGGCGCCGGCGATCTCCTCGTCGAAGGTCGCATCGGTCAGGGTGCTGATGGTTGTATCCATGTACTTGTCTCCTTTGCAGCACCGACCGGTGAACCGGGCGCGGCTGCGGTCTGTTCCGCCTCGATCAGGCTCCTGCTTCGGATCGGTTCTCCAACCACCGTTCGGCGTCGATGGCGGCCATGCATCCCGATCCGGCAGCAGTGATCGCCTGGCGGTATATGTGATCCTGCACGTCCCCACAGGCGAAGACGCCGTCGACGTTCGTCGCCGTCCCATCGCGGGTGATCAGATAGCCGTTGTCCTCCATGTCCAGCTGACCGCGGAAAAGATCGGTGTTCGGTCGATGCCCGATGGCCACGAACAGTCCGGTCACGGCGAGGTCGGTGGTCTCGCCGGTCTTGAGGTTGCGGACCCGGGCGCCCTCGAGCTTCGTGTCGCCATGGAGGTCGTCGACGGTGGAATCCCAGACGAAGCGGATCTTGTCGTTCTTGAACGCCCGCTCCTGCATGATCTTCGACGCTCGCAGCTCGTCGCGACGGTGGATGATCGTGACGCTGTCTGCGAACTTGGTGAGGAACGTCGCCTCCTCGATCGCTGAGTCGCCGCCGCCGACCACTGCGATGTGATGACCTCGGAAGAAGAACCCGTCACATGTGGCGCAGGTCGAAAGCCCATGGCCGATGAGGCGTTCCTCCGCCGGGAGCCCGAGCATGAGTGACTGGGCTCCGGTGGAAACGATGACGGTGTGCGCCCGGTAGGTCGGTTCCGACGCACGGTCGTCGCCGACCCAGATCCTGAAGGGACGCTCGGAGAAGTCGACGCGGGATGCGCGTACTGTCTCGATCTGGGCGCCGAATCGAGAAGCCTGTTCACGGAAGCGGATCATCAGCTCTGGACCCATGACGCCCTCCGGAAAGCCAGGGAAGTTCTCGACCTCGGTCGTGAGCATCAGTTGGCCGCCCGGTTGGTCGGACGAGGAAGATGGCTCGCCCTCGAGGACCAACGGCGCGAGGTTGGCCCGAGCGCTGTAGATGGCTGCAGTGAGCCCTGCGGGGCCTGAGCCGATGATGATCACGTCGCGCAGGTCGATGTCAGTCACGGTGCTCCGAAAGTCGTATGTCGGACGAGGTAACCGGAATACCCCTAGGGGTATTCCGGTCAGCTTTCCCCGGGCGGCGTCGTGAACGCCTTGCTCCACAGGAACAGTCCACCCAGGGTGAGCAAAGCACCCAGCCCGAGGTACACGATCCAGATCTTCCCGGGGATGTAGTTGTTCGCCAGGCGGATGGTCATCGTGATGGCCAAGACGGCTGCCACGACCGCCAAGATCGCGGCGAAGAGGCCATAGACCACGGCGCGAGCGGCAGTGATCGCAGGACCCGTCGTACGGTCCCGGACCTTGCCGACGGTGGTGACGATCGCGTCGGTGGCCTGTGTCGGCCACTGGTCAGGCAGGGGACCGGTCTGCGTACGCGCCGGCGTCTCGACGGGGTGAGCCATTGCGACAGCCTAGGAGCCGAGCCGATAGCGAGGCGACTCATCGATACGGCGTCGTTGCGCCTGGCGCAGCCTGGCGCCGAAAACGGTGGCGACCCCCAGCGGGCGCTCGTCCTTCCCGGAGCCGGTGCCGAGCCGGCCCAGCCGCGCGGTGCGCCTCACCGCTCGAAGTTGAGCCGCTCGTCACACGCAGCCACGCCCACAGCGATGATGCGGGTGCTGGTGCGCGTGCCCCCCACGGTCTGCGCCCGGTACTCGAGCACCAGGAGCGGCTCTCCAGCGATCCCTGCTGTGACCGCGGCTCGCCGGTTCGAACGCCTGAGGCGAGGATCCCGGGCTTCGAGGACCGTCGAACAGCGGTCGGCCTGACCGGGGGACAAGCGAAAGACCTCGGGCGCTTCGGACTGCCGAACCGGCGGCAGCTTCGACCTGAGCGCCGAACGCAATGCTGTGGGCGACGCATAGGTACCGATGAATCCTACGGTCGGCGTTCGTTCGCTGAGCGAGTCCCGTCGGCTGGAGGCGGCGGTCGTCGTCGCTGCGCTGCCGGCGGCGTCGCGCGCGTTGGCCGACTTGCTCTCCGGTCGACTGCGGACATCGCCGGTAGCCGTGACGCCCTTGCGCTTCGAGGGACCGGCAGTGGCGATCAGCCCGATACCGATGCCAGCGACGAGCATCACTACGGCTGCTACGAGCCAGGGGTTCGACCTCCGTGGTGTGGCGGATCGCCGGGTGGGCGCTTCCACCCCCTCGATCGGGTCGACGCCGACCCGATCGAATCGGGCGAGGGTACGATCGATGATGGAGTCCACCAACACCGGATCGAGCGGAGGCGGTGATGATCCGACGGTCCGTGCCGCCAGCCGGAGCCCGTTGCGACGAACCAGCAGTTCCGGGTCGGCCTCGATGCGGCGGTGTTCGTCCGGGGTCGTCTGGCCGTCGAGGTCTGCAGACAGCAGCTCGTCGATGGAGTCGTCGGGTTCGTCGGTCATGATCGCCGGATCTGACGTCGGGTGGTCGGTGGTTGGTTCCCGGAGAGCTCTGCCGCCAGTGCGGACCGTCCCCGGGCGATTCGGGACCGAACTGTGCCGGGTGGTACGGCGAGCACCTCGGCGATCTCGGCGTAGTCGAGCTCACACAGATCGCGCAGCACGACAGCGGCCCGGAACTCCGGGGCGATCGTCTGCAGTGCACTGTCGATGTCGATGCGGGCGGCGACCTGCTCGTCGAACCGGGCGACCTGGTGATCCCCGGTCCGATCACCTTCGGGGAGCCCAGGTGTGGGCCGCCGCCGCCGCCGCCGGATCTCGTCGAGGCACGAGTTCGTGGCGATCCGGTACACCCAGGTGGACACCTTGGAGCGACCGTCGAACCGATCGAGACCACGCACGATCGCGATCAGCGCGTCCTGGGTCGCGTCGAGAGCATCAGTCTCGTTGCCGACGATCCGACGACAAAGGGCGTACACGCCCGGCTGGTGAGCCCGCAGGAGCTGGTCGAGCGCTGCGCGATCGCCATCCTGCGCTGCCCGGACAAGTCCCGCATCGGGGTCCGTCATCGCTCCGAGCGAGCCCGGCGCACCATCGGTAGCCGAGCCCGAGCGCTCACGGTGAAGGGGTTCCCGTAACCTTGACGTCGCCGACGCGCGCCACTCCGTCCGGGCCCAACCGGGTGATCCAGATGAGCACGGCACTTGCTTTCGTCCCGCGCAGATCGAACGAGATGTCACCTGCGGCGATGCCCTCGTGTCGGTCGAGTGCGTTGCCCCAGTCTGCAATCTTCGCCGGCGGCATGCCGTTGGCGAGATACACCTCGGCGGCCCAGCCCGTGGTCGGCGAGGTCACGACGATCTGCTGCAGATCGACCACATTGGCGAGCGTCACCACGAGACCGACACCCGGTTTCAGCCCTGCGAAGGTCGGATCCCTGTAGTGCTCGGTCTGCCACGCTGAGGTTCGGTCACCGTCGACGGCCCTCGGTGCGAGACCGTCTCGTTCATGGGGAGTGTCGCCGAAGGGGTCGTAGGCGGTTGCGGAGACGAGCTGTAGCGGCGTGGCCTGAATTGTCTTGCCTCCGGCGACGTTGCGTACGCGATTGATCAGTTCGCGTCCGGCTGCGGTATGGCCGAGGAGGAGACCGGTGACTCCGAGCGCGACGGCGACCAAGACGATCAGGACCGATGGGACGAGCCAAGCTCGCTCGCTGCGGGCGAACGAAGGAAGCTCGTCAGTCCCCATCGGCGAGACGATTCGGTTCTCGCTCGGCGCACTGCGATCGTCATCGGGAACCGTGTACTGGTCCCCGAGCTCCTCGGCCGACATGAGTGCAGCGCGAAACGATGCTGCGTCGGGAAATCGCCCATCCGGATCACGGGCAAGGGCCCGGAGGATGACGTCCTCGACTGGCCGAGGGATGCCCGCTCTCATCTGACGAGGCCGCAATGGATCGCGCTGCAGACGGGCAAGCGCGGTGGCTGTGTCGCTCTCTGCGATGAATGGCGCCCTGCCGCAGAGTGCCTCGTAGAGCACGACCCCGAGCGCGTACAGATCTGTTCGCGCGTCGACCGGGGCGCCTTCCACCTGTTCGGGAGCTATGTACTTCGCCGTCCCGACCATGATCCCGTCCCGGGTGAGATCGGCTGCCTCAGCAGCTTTGGCGATGCCGAAGTCGGCCACGAGCACCCGTCCGTCATCCGACAGCAGGATGTTGGCCGGCTTGACGTCGCGGTGCACGAGCCCGCTCCGGTGGGCGACACCCAGTGCATCGCACACCTGGGCACCGATGGACAGGGTTTCGGCAACAGAGAGCTGGCCTTGCTCGTCGAGGCGAGTGCGTAGGGTTCTGCCGCGCACGAGCTCCATGACGATCGCCTCGAGCCCATCGTCGCTGAACGTGTCGTAGATCGAGACGATCGACGAATGAGCGAGCCGGGCAGCGGCGATCGCCTCAGCTCGGAAGCGGTCGACGAAGGTCTTGTCCACAGCGAGATGCCGATGGAGGAGCTTGATCGCCACGCGACGGGCGAGGATCTCGTCTATCGCCTCCCACACCTCCGCCATGCCACCGGAGGCGATGGGGCAGGCGAGGCGGTAGCGGCCGGCGAGCAGGCGGTCGCTGAGGTCGTTGAC
>JBBSGQ010000034.1:0-14960 GCA_038253965.1 Acidimicrobiales bacterium
ATCAGATCGATGAAGTTGTCGCAGTAGAACCGTTGGCGCACTGACTCCGTTGCGTCGCCCAGTGAGGCTTCGAATCGCTCGACCGGCTTGCGGCCGCCCTCGACATGCGGGTAGTCCGAGGAGAACAGGCAGATGTTCGGCCCTACCTGTTCGGTGATCCATCCCACGTCTTCGGTCGGATACGGGGTGGCCCGGATCTGGCGTTGCACATAGTCCGAGGGTCGCAGCTTCAGCGCCCGCAGCCGTTCCTCGTGGCGAACGAACGCGTCGAATGCGGACTCCATCTGGCGCATCCAGCTCGGCATCCAGATCGCGCCCTGCTCGATGACGCCGAACTTGAGCTCGGGGAACCGGTCGAGCACGCCGTCGAAGATCATCGTGGCGATGGTCTGCATCGGGGGCCCGGGAATGGCCATGTAGTCGACCGAGCGAAAGTTCTCCTCACCACCATGGAAGTCCGGCGGGATGGGCAGACCGTTGCGGAAGTAGGTCTTGTCGAGCAGCTCGCCCCCGCCGCCGACGTGGAAGACCACAGGAATGCCGGCCTCCTCGGCGATCGCCCACACCGGGTCGAGGCCGAGGTGGCTCGGCGAGTGACCGACCGGGCATGCCGACGGCACGAGAAGCGCAGCGGCACCCTCGTCGACCGACTGCCGAGCGATGGCCGCAGCGCTGTCGAAATCGGCCAGCGGCACGTAGCACGTGGCCAACAGACGTGGGTCCACCGAACAGAAGTCGATCATTCCCTTGTTGTGGGCGCGCGCTGCGCCATAGACGAGCTCCGGCTCGGCGCGCTCCAGGGCGGCGAAACGCCCGTTGTGGAACGTGTTGAACAGCAGCTGACTGGAGAACCCGAGCAGATCGAGGGCGCGTGGTCGGTCTTCGGCGATGAACCCACCGGTGGCGGCGAAGTTCTTCCGGGCCATGATCTCTTCGGCCTCGACGGCCCGGTACTCGTCGCTCGCGTGCTTGGCTCGCATCCGTTCCACATCGATCGGGCGACCCGACCCGTCGTCGGCATCGCGAGGGCTCAGCCGCTCACGGACGCCTGGATCGGCATAGTCGACCAGCCAGGTCGGCCACTCCATGATGTGGGCATCGGCGTCGTGGACGATCCGTCCCTCGCTGTACGGCATGGCGATCTCCCCTCAGGCCAGCTGTTGTTACACCGTATTGCGGAACCGGCGGACAGCTGCCGGGGCCGAGATCAACAGGATCAGGGCGATCCAGGCGAGCGACTGCATGACGTAGCTCGTGGTCGACGTGGTGAACAGCCCGGCCCGGCGCAGGCCGCCGGCAGTGTGCGGCCCGAGCATCAGCCCGCGCGTGGCGTTGATGATCACCGTGACCGGCTGGTGTGCGGCGAAGCTCTGGAGCCAGCCGGGCATCCGGTTGACCGGCACGAACGCCGACGATGCAAAGGTCAGCGGGAAGAGGATGGGGAACGAGATCGCCTGGGCTGCCTCACCGTTCGGCGCCCTCATGCCCACGATGGCGAACACCCAGGACAAGGCGAAGGCGAAGGCGAGCACGATCAGGAAGCCGAACAGGACAGCCAGGATCGCACCGGTCGGGCGGAAGCCGACTGCGTACCCGACGACGAACATCACGATGATCACGAACAGGTTGCGCACCAGGTCCGCCATCGTGCGCCCGGCCAGCACCGCCATGGAGGCCATCGGCAGGGACCGGAACCGCTCGATGATGCCGGTGCTCATGTCCTCAGCCAGCCCGATGCCTGTCGACATCGATCCGAAGAGCACCGTCTGGCCGAAAATGCCGGGCATGAGGTAGTTCACGTAGGGAACGCCCGGGATGGGGATCGCCCCGCCGAACACATAACGGAACAGCAGCACGAACATGATCGGCTGCACGAACGTGAACACCAGCAGCTGGGGCACCCGCACATAGTGAAGGAGGTTGCGACCGGTCACGGCGACCGTGTCGCGGACCGCCCACGACAGACGTGACCCGCCGGGATCCTCGACGAGCCGCGGCGCGACGACGTCTGCTGTCGCAGCGGACATTTCGGCAGCGGTCATGGGGCCACCTTTCGATCGTCCCCCTCGATTTGGGTCGTTTCGGTTCGCATAGCCGCCCGAGACGACCCAAATTCGCCGCGGGTCGTGCCGTCGGGCGCCGGGCCGTCGGTCGCGCCATCGGTGGCGGTTGCGTGGTCGGACCCGGCGTCCGTCTCGGCCTCGCCAGGTTCGCTGCTTTGTGCGCGACGTCCGGTCAGTGAGAGGAACACGTCGTCGAGGCTCGGTTCGCGCAGCGCCAGCCCGACGACCGTGATCTGTGCTCCATCCAGGGCACGAAGCGCCTCCATCGCCGCCCGCGGACCGTCCTCCACCGTCAAGCTCGCGCGGTTCCCGTCGACCTCGGCATCGGTCGTCACTGCGCTGAGCGCCGACAAGGCGTGGCGGGCGGTGGTGCCATCGGTGAACGAGACCTCGAGGACCGTCGAGCCGAGTTGTGCCTTCAGCTCGGACGAGGTGCCCTCGGCGATGACGCGACCGTGATCGATCACCGCGATCCGGTCACCGAGCTGATCAGCCTCTTCCAGGTACTGGGTGGTCAGCAGCAGGGTCGTTCCCTCAGACACCAGATCGCGCATCAGATCCCAGAGATCGTTGCGGCTTCGGGGGTCAAGACCGGTCGTCGGCTCGTCCAGGAACAGCACCGGCGGTCGGTGGACGAGCGACGCTGCGAGGTCGATGCGGCGACGCATGCCACCCGAGTAGGTCTTGACCGGGCGATCCGCCGCATGCGCGAGATCGAACAGCTCGAGCAGTTCCTCGCTGTGCTTGTCGGTCTCGGCCTTCGGACGGTGCGTCAGCCGGCCGACGAGCCGGAGGTTCTCACGACCCGTCAACTGCTCGTCGACCGCGGCGTACTGGCCGGCCAAGCCGATGTTCGACCGCACCCGAACGGGATCGCGCGTCACGTCGAGGCCGAGCACGCGAGCCGTCCCCGTGTCCGGCCGGATGATCGTCGTCAGGATACGGACAGTTGTGGTCTTGCCAGCCCCGTTCGGGCCGAGCAGGCCGTAGACGGTGCCGGGTGCGACCGCCAAGTCGACCCCATCGAGTGCGACTATGTCTCCGAAGCGCTTGGTGACGCCGACTACCTCGATAGCTGGTGCGTCCGACATGCGTGACACGGTTCCAGCTTCGTTGAGCGCTGTCAAGGGTTCACATGTCACAATGGTTGACAGCACTCAAGCATCCGGTAGGATCCTCTTATGGCGCGGCCCACCCGGGACGATCTCGCTCGCGACGTGTGGAAGCACATCTCGAACTTGTTCATCTCCCACCAAGAGGAGCGTGAGCGGGTGGCCTCCGAGCTCGGGCTCACCGGCACTGACCTCATCACCTTGTTCCACCTGCAGCCCGACGGCGCGGTGGCCCAGCGAGATCTGGCCGTGCACTGGGCCTGTGATCCGTCGTGGATCACCGCCCGTGTCGACAGGTTGGAGCAGCTCGGCCTCGTGGAGCGGCGGGCCGGGCAAACTGATCGGCGCATCAAGACAGTGTCTTTGACCGACTCCGGCGAGAAGGTCCGAGCCGCGGGCATGGAGGGGTTCGCCAGGCCGCCGGAGATCCTGCTCGAGCTTTCCACCGAGCAGCTCCGGAACATCGCTGCGGCACTCGGGCGCCTGCCGATCCCCTCGCTGGACACCGCTGTACGGCTCAAACCCAGCCGCGTCTGAGGCGCCCTCGCCACGCGCTGATCACCAGTTGGAGGTTGTTCCGTCCAACATCTCTCGTGTCGACTCAGCGTGGCCGGCGTGATGAGCTGTCTCCTCGATCAGATGCAGCAGGACGTAGCGGAGATCGATGCCGGGAAGGCCAGGGTGGAGGCAGTCGACCACGAGGGTCGGTGCGCTTCGGACCGAGCGACCCGTGGCTGCGGCCCGCTCGGAGTAGCCGTCGACGACGTCGCCCAACGTGCGGTCGTACCCGACGCGGAACTCTTCCTCGCTCCGCGAGACCGGCTTCCTGAGGAAGCTTCCGTCGATCCATCGCCACTCGACATGCGTGAGGTGGTTGACGAGCCCGACGATGGGGACCAGCCGATCGTCAGGCGTCCAGCGAGCCTGTTCCTCGGTCAAACCGATGGTTGTGGCGACCACCAGCTCGCGTTGGAGATGGAGGAATCCGAGCAGTAGCTCCCGTTCATCGGGTGTGGGTGCAACTTCACTTGGACTCGAGAAGCTCACTCCATGACCGTAGGTCGCCCGGAGATCCGCGCGGGTCAGGCCGGAAGGCCGGACGAGGTCTCAGCCTCGCTAGCCTCGCTGCTTCGTGGCTGCTCAGTTCATCTTCACCATGCGCAAGGTCAGCCGGTTCCACCCGCCCGACCGCGAGGTGCTCAAGGACATCACCCTGGCGTTCTACCCGGGTGCCAAGATCGGCGTGCTCGGTCCCAACGGAGCTGGCAAGTCGTCGCTGCTGGCGATCATGGCCGGCGCCGACGACGGGTTCACGGGTGAGGCCCGCCTCACCCAGGGCTTCACTGTCGGCCTGCTCGAGCAGGAGCCCAAGCTCGACCCGGCGAAGGACGTCATGGGCAACGTCATGGACGGTGTCGGCGAGACCGCCAACCTGCTCAGCGAGTACGACGAGGTCCTCGGCGGATGGGCCGATCCCGAAGCCGACTACGAGAAGCTCGGCGAGCGCCAGGCCGGCCTGGAGAAGAAGATCGAGGCGGCCGGTGCATGGGATCTCAAGCGGACTGTGGAGATCGCCATGGATGCGCTGCGCGTCCCCGTCGGCGACGCCGACGTCGCCGCCTTGTCAGGCGGAGAGCGACGCCGGGTAGCGCTCTGCCGGCTGCTGCTCTCACGGCCGGATCTCCTGCTGCTCGACGAGCCGACCAACCACCTCGACGCCGAGTCGGTGGCATGGCTCGAACGATTCCTGCGGGACTACTCGGGCACGGTCGTGGCTATCACCCACGACCGGTACTTTCTCGACAACGTCGCCGGCTGGATCCTCGAGCTCGACCGCGGCAGAGGCATCCCCTTCGAGGGCAACTACTCGAGCTGGTTGGAGCAGAAGCAGGCCCGGATGGCCCAGGAGGAGAAGCAGGACTCGGCCCGGGCTCGCACTCTTGCACACGAGCTCGACTGGGTGCGGATGGCGCCCAAGGCACGGCAGGCCAAGGGCAAGGCCCGACTTGCCGCTTACGAGAAGCTGCTGGCCGCGTCAAAAGCTGCCGACGGCACGGCCGACAAGCTCGAGATCTTCATCCCCTCCGGCGAGCGCCTGGGCGACATCGTGATCGAGACGGATCATGTGCGTAAGGGCTACGGCGACCAGCTGTTGATGGAGGACCTGTCGTTCAGCCTGCCGCGCGCCGGCATCGTCGGTGTCATCGGGCCGAACGGCGCCGGCAAGACGACGCTGTTCCGCATGCTGACCGGAGGTGAGTCACCCGACGACGGTTCCGTTCGGGTCGGCCCGAGCGTGCAGCTCGCCTACGTCGACCAGAGTCGCGATGCACTCGACCCTGAGCGCTCCGTGTACGAGGAGATCACCGATGGCCGCGACGACCTGGTGGTCGGCGGACGCGAGATGCACGGCCGGGCCTACGTGGCCTCGTTCAACTTCAAGGGCTCCGATCAACAGAAGAAGGTAGGCGTACTCTCGGGTGGGGAACGCAACCGGGTGCACCTGGCCAAGGTGCTGAAGACCGGCGGAAACGTCTTGTTGCTCGACGAACCCACGAACGATCTGGATGTCGACACGTTGCGCTCGCTCGAGGACGCACTGGATTCCTATGCCGGGTGCGCGGTGGTCATCACCCACGACCGCTGGTTCCTGGATCGCGTGGCCACCCACATCCTTGCGTTCGAGGGAGACAGCCAGGTTCGGTGGTTCGAGGGCAACTTCAGCGAGTACGAGTCCTTCCGGCACAAGGAGCTGGGCGCCGAGGCCGACCAGCCACACCGCATCCGCTACAAGCCCCTCGCCCGCTGATCCCCCAGTTCTCGACGCAACGGCGGGGCCATGGCGCGGCTATTGCGTCGAGTTCGCGCAGTCGGTGGCTACGGTGCCCGGCGTGCCCGTCGCAGCTCGTCGGTTCGACGCGATCTTCCTCGACGTGGGAGGTGTGCTCGTCATGCCGCACATCGACACCATCACCACCGGTTTCGCCGATGCCGGGCTCGAGGTCGACAAGGAGCGGTTGCTCGAGGCGCACTACCGGGGCGTCCTGGCCATCGATGATGCCAAGGCGCGTCCCGAGGTGTTCAGCGACTATCACCGGGAGTTCGCCACCGCGGCCGGCATCCTCGAGACCGACCTCGCCCGGGGTATCGCTGTGCTCGAGGGCGTCTGGGAGACGACACATCTGTGGCGGGAACCGCTGCCCTGGGCCGCCGAAGGGCTTGCCGCCCTGGCCGAGCTCGGGCTGCCTCTCGTGATCGTGTCGAACGCCGACGGCACGATCGAGCGTCTGCTTGCGGATGCCGGGATCTGCCAGATCGGGCCGGGACACGGTGTCGAGCTGGCCGGTGTCATCGATTCGGGAGCTGTAGGCGTGGCCAAGCCGGACCCGGCCATCTTCCGACTGGCGCTCGACGTTGTAGGCGTCGCCGCAGAGCGAGCTGTCCACATCGGCGACACCTACCAGTACGACGTGGTCGGGGCACGCGCCGCGGGCGTCCATCCGGTCCTCATGGACCCGCTGGGCCTGCGTCCCGATGTCGACTGCGATCGCATCGCCGACTTGGTCGACGCTGTCGCGCTCATCGACTGACTCCTCACTCCGACCGCAGGACGCCGGCGGGAAGGGTGCGCGCTGCGATCACTGCCGGAGCAGCGGCGATGAGGTTGGCCAGGACGATGTGTCGGCCTACAGCCGCTCGGCCCTGACATCGAGAGTGAACCGGAAGCGGGCATCGCCTTCGCTCCACATCGGGAAGTTCGTGCCCCACACGTTGTCGTGCAGCAGCACATGCAGGCCGCCGGACAGATCCGGCAACTCATCGGTGAACTCCAGCAGAGCAGGGCGTCCGGGGGCGACCAGTGCAGCATCGGTGGTCGTCAGGGTCAGGGGACCGTCCGGTCCGTCGTACCGGGCGCCACTTCCAACCGCATGCAGGGCCCGACCGCCGCGGGACACGACATCGACCGGCGAGATGTCCTGGCCGAGCTTGTCCAGAACCCAGCGCTGTGGCTCGGCGATCCTCGGCACGAACGAGCACCACGTCGCCTCCGGGAGACGGCACGCCGGCTTCGAGAACCAGGACACGTCGACGTCGATGCTGCTGCCGTCGTGAGGCAGAGTGATCTCGATCCAGAGCTCAGCCGGCGCCCCGAACTGCGCGGACGCTGCCCCGGCGAACGTGAGCAGCAGGAGCACCGTGTCTCTGTCAGTGCTTGGGCGGTGCCACTGCCCCGTCACCGACCCGGGCCACCAAGCCGACACTGCCCCAGCGTCGCTGATGCCGGGCTTGGTGTAGTCGAGGAGTGCCCACCATTCGTCGTCAGCCGAGGCGCAGTTGTATCTGGCGTGGAACCGCTCGTAGTCCTCGGCCGAGAAGGTCTGATAGCGGACCCAAGCAAGCGGATGGTCGGTGTCGGCCAGCACCCGGCCGGTGCTGCGCTGCACCAACCTCTCTATGGCGCCGCTCGCCGGGTCCACCGCGAGGCTCCACCCCGCCGAGGTCAGCTCTTGTCCGGTGGCCCATGGCTCGAAGCCTGACGGCGAGCCATCGACCAACACCGGTCGGGACGCGACGGTGGATGCGATCGTCTCGTCGACTGCGCCTCGGACGGACTGGTCGAGCGTGCGCCGCAACGTCTCCTCGGCCCGGTCCACATAGACCCGTTGCTCGGCCCACGAGGCCTCGAATCGCCGCGTCGCCGGTTCCTCGCGAAGCTCGGCCAACGCCTTTCCCGTCCAGCGGCCCGAGTCGTGCAACGTGGTCTTCTCGTCGAGCCCCCAGGTGTGCTCAGGCACTGGCAGCAGCGCCCGGTCGGTCGTCACTGCGTCAGCAGGGTTCGGGAGCAGGGAGCGACGCACCGCGAGAAGGGCCCGGTAGCGAGCCAGCTTCTGAGGGTCTGATCCTGCTCCGTGGATCCAGGTGTCACCGATCTCCGAGCTGATCACGGGCAGCCCGGCGGTAACACCGCTCGCGATCAGCCTTCGGGCGAACGCATCAAGGCAAGACGCGATGACTTCCGCTCCGGGCGCGATCTCGGCAACCGCGGCGAAGCCCGCCCTCACTTCCCCGATCGTCGGCGGGCCGAGGTTGTCGCCGGCGGGCAGGAACGCCAACGCGTCGTTGCACCCTGCCACCGACTGGAATCCGCCATACCCGCCGCCGTGATACACGACCACGACCTCGGCACCGTCAGGAGACCTCCAGCGGAACACCGGCGGGACATCGGGCATAGGGCAAGCCGGGTTCACCCCGATGTGCAGGAGCTCAACGCCGGCTGCTGCGAGCAGCGGCACGAGGCCCCTGGTGTGACCCGGTACGTCGGTCATCTTCGCGGCGATCGTCTGCCGGCCGAAGCGGGCGTCGAGCTCGGCGGAGATGCCAAGCGCGGACTCGACCAACCGGACGTCAGCCAGCTCGGTGTGCAGCGTGAACGGCAACGCATGCCAGCACAGATCCCCATCCCTGATGGCCTGTTCGAGCCGACGGCGCGCCTGCGTCGAGCCCCGCTCGAGCGCCTGCCACACGAGCCACGATCCCGTCGTCCAGACAAGGCGCTCCGGACCGGCCGACCTCCGCAACTCGGTCGACACAGTCATGGCCCGGGGGAAGAAGTCAGAGAGATAGCTGTGGACGACCTCCGACGCCAGTGCCGTGAACCCCAGATCCAGATGGGTCTTGGCCACCAGATGCACGCACGAGACAGCTGTCCGCTCGTCGGTTGCCACGCTCAGCTCTCGACGCGCTCTTGGTCGTCAGCACCGATGAGGCGCTGTGCAGCGTCACGGTGCACCGCCGCCTCCGCACCGCGATCGAGCGCTTCGAGCACCTCGGCGAGCGCCTCATGGGCCTGAGCCGCCAATGGTTCGGCACCACTGGCTACAGCTCCGGCGATGGCGCTCTGCAAATGACCGATGGCATCATCAGCCATGCCTGTCTCGGCCAGCAGTCGGCCGACCATCGTCTCGGCGGCCACCTCGGCGACGGGGTCGTCCAACGCCCGGAAGCCGGCAGCTGCGGCCTCGGCCGTCACCAACGCTTCGACCGGCCGACCCAGAGATCCGAGGACCCGCGCGGTCACGGCGTCGCACTCAGCGACGTCCCACGCGGCGCCCTCCTCGGCGAACGTCGCCCGGGCCTCCGACAGCGCCGCCAGGCCCTCAGGTCGCGACGCAAACCCTGCTATCGCTCCCCAGGCCCTGCGCACCAGTGCTCTGTGCAACGGCTCGCCATCGACAGCGAATCCCGCAGCGGCCTGGTCCAGGCGGCCCAACGCGTCATCGGTCCGACCCATCTGGGCCAGCACCGCGCCACCGTCGAACAAGGCCTGGGCCTGCGCGCCGGGCACACCTGATGCTGCGAACGACGCAGCCGCGTCCGAGAACGCACCGAGCGCGCCTTGGAGATCACCCAGCTGGCGCCGGGCGGTCCCGAGTCCGTAGGCGGCGCGCGCCGCTCCTACGGTGTCACCGGCCCTCCCCAGCGCGGCTGCGGCCAACTCGAACTCCGCGGCTGATGCCTCGAGCTGGCCGACCTGAGCTAGGACGAGGGCCATCTCGAGCCGACTGGTTCCCTCGCCACCATCCATGCCGGCCCGCACGGCCACGGCGATCGCTTCGCGAAAGCGATCGATCGCCAGCTCGTCCTGTCCCATCGCAGCGAGCACCAGAGCCTCCAGGTGCACGGCTTCGGCCGCGGCAGGCCACAGTGCCCGCGCACTGAACACGGCGTGCGCCGCTCGGAAGTTGACGAGTGCCTCCTCATGGCGCTCGCCTTCGGCTTGGAGGCGACCGACGACGAGTTGCAGCTGAGCGCCGTCGACGACGCAATCCAGCATCATCAGCCCCGCGAGTGCAGCTTCGGCGCGGCCCTCCGCATCCTCGAACCGTCCGGCACCGACGAGGTCGAGGGCCAGGGCCGCATCACATCGGCACAACCGGCGATCGTCACCGGCATCGGCGAACCGGTCGCGTGCTTCCAGGTACTCGCGTTCACCTTCGTCGACTCGGCCGACCGCAAACAGGAGGCGAGCCAACACTTGTCGGGCGCGCGCGCCGGCCACGATCGCCTCTGGATCGTCGCGGAGCGCGTCTATGGCGTCACGTGCCTCCTCCGCGAGGGCCAGGGCGTCGTCTACGCGTCCTGTCGCGCCGATCCGGCGCGCCGACGAAGCCTCGCAGAGCTTGGCCAGTGCCGGCTCCCCCGCCGCGGCGAAACGACCGGCTGCAGCACGATCGGCCTGGTCCGCGTCCTCATGGCGCCCGAGCGCGAACAGCGCGCGGGCGCGCCCGCTCTCGGACTCGCCGAGCAGTCGGTCAGCCCCTTCGACCGCGACGGCGGTGGTGGCGGCAAGGCGCGCACGATCCCAGGCATCGAGCGCAGCGTCCCATCGCCAGTCGTCTTCCATGCGAATGGCCTCGGTGATCAGAGTCGCGGCGGGCACGGGGATGTCGGACTCATGCACGAACGGCGACCCTACCGGGGGTGCCTCCAGCACCTCGGTCGGCTGCTGTGGACGGTGGATCGTCGAGGATCGGTGCGGGCCATCGCCGGCGGTCAACGGCGACAGGTCCGGGGGGACTCGTGCGCAGGTTCTGGGCGACGCTGGCTGTACAACTCGGCAAACGCGCCGGTTTGGTGTCGATCGTCGGGTTGCTCGTGACGGTGGGTCTCGGTCTCGGGATCACCCAACTGAAGTTCGCGACCGGCCAGGAGCTCCAGGCGCGCACCCAGCCGATCGTCGCCCCCGCGGACTGATCGGCGGGCCCGCCGCTACGGTGCAAAAGATGTCACCAAAGGTGGTGAGGCTGCTCGTCATGGCGACGTTCTTCGTCGTGGGGATCCCGGGGATGATCGTCGCATCCATCAACGACAACAGCGGCGCCGCTGTGACGTTCGGGTTGATAGCCGTTGCGGCTGCGCTGGCCCTCCTGGCGGTGACCGCGGTGACGACTCCCCGGCTCGCACCGGATGTGATGACCGAGACCACATCGACCCCGGTCGACGAAGCCGAGGCTGAGGCACTCGAAGCGCAGATCCAGGCACTCGTGGTGTCAGGCGTCGACGAGGAGGCCGTGCGAGATCTCGTGCGCAGCGCTGTGCACATGACCCGACGCTCCCCCGCATAGCCTCCGCTACCCGACCCGGAGCCGAACCAGAGGTGGGCCCGCCCGTGCCGCTCACATCGGCTCCAGCGCACCTACCTCACGGCGAACCGATCGAGGTGGGCGCGCCCGTGCCGCTCACTTCGGCTCCAGCGCACCAACCTCGCGGACGATCTGCACCGGTCGGCTGTGGGTCGGTCAGCGTGCGGCGGAGGACGAGCCCGGCGACGGCTGCGGGAGACGGCCGACGATCAGGCGAGCCTGCTGCTCGGGCGAGCCGTCGTCGGGCGTCAGCACCAGATCGGGATCGAGCGGTGCCTCATAGGGGTCGTCGATGCCGGTGAACCCGCGGATCTCGCCGGCCCGGGCCTTGGCGTAGAGGCCCTTCGGGTCACGTCGCTCGCACTCGGCGAGCGACGTGTCGACGAACACCTCGACGAACGGCAGCTCGTCGCCGGCATGCAGGGTGCGCACCTCGTCACGGCCGGCCCGATAGGGGCTTATGAGGGGCACGATGGCCACGACGCCGGCGTCGGCCAACAACCGGGCGACCTCGCCGGCCCGCCGTACGTTCTCGTGGCGGTCAGCCTCGGAGAACCCGAGATCGGCGTTGAGTCCGTGCCGCAGGTTGTCCCCGTCCAGGCGATACGACGGCCGTCCGTCAGCGATCAGCAGTCGCTCCAGCGCGACCGCGACAGTCGACTTGCCCGAACCCGACAGACCGGTGAGCCACACCGTCGCCCCCGCGAACGGCCGGTCCCCTCGGCGGATCTCACCGGCGTGCCAGGTGACGTCGGCGGTCACCTGGTCGGACCGAGGATCATGCCGCCGCCGACCGTGGCGTTCGTGCTCTCGTTCATCAGGATGAAGCTGCCGGTGGTGCGGTTGCGCCGGTACTCGTCGTAGAACAGCGGAACCGTCGTACGCAGGCTGACCCGGCCTATCTCGTTGAGCCGGAGCGATTCGGCACTCTCGTCGCGATGCAACGTGTTGACGTCGAGCCGGTACTGCAGATCCTTGACCAGGCAGCGGGCCGATCGGGTGGTGTGCTTGATGGCCAGCTTCGTGCGCGGCGTCAGCACTGACGTGTCGCCCATCCAACAGACCATGGCGTCGAAGTCCTGGTCGATCGATGGCGAGTTGTGTGGCCGACAGATCAGGTCGCCTCTCGAGACGTCGATGTCGTCGGTGAGGCGGATCGACACTGACATCGGCGCGAACGCCTCCTGCACCGGGCCGTCGAGCGTCTCGATGGCGTCGATGGTCGATGTGAAACCGGAAGGTAGGACCATCACCTCGTCGCCGGGCTTGAGCACACCACCGGCCACCGTCCCCGCGTAGCCGCGGTAGTCGTGCCACTGGTCGCTCATCGGACGGATGACGTACTGCACCGGGAAGCGGGCGTCGATCAGGTTCCGGTCGCTCGCGATGTGCACCTCCTCCAGATGGTGCAGCAGCGACGATCCCTCGTACCAGGGCGTGTTGGCCGAGCGCGACACCACGTTGTCGCCGTGGAGCGCCGAGATCGGCACGAACGTGAGATCGTTGACGTCGAGCTTCATGGCGAAAGCCCGGAACTCCTCCTTGATCTCCTCGAAGCGGTCCTCTGACCAGTCGACGAGGTCCATCTTGTTTACGCAAAGGACCAGGTGCGGGATGCGCAACAGAGACGCCAGGAATGCATGGCGGCGAGATTGCTCGACCAGCCCCTTGCGAGCATCGACCAGCACGAGGGCCAGGTCGGCTGTGGAAGCGCCAGTGATCATGTTGCGCGTGTACTGGATGTGTCCGGGGGTGTCGGCGATGATGAACTTCCGCTTGGGCGTGGCGAAATACCGGTAGGCGACGTCGATGGTGATGCCCTGTTCGCGCTCGGCCCGCAACCCGTCGGTGAGCAGCGCAAGGTTCGTGTAGTCAGCGCCCATCGCTTCACTCGACCGCTCGACCGCCTCGAGCTGGTCCTCGAAGATCGCCTTCGAGTCATACAGCAGGCGGCCGATCAACGTGGACTTCCCGTCGTCCACCGAACCGGCGGTGGCAAATCTGAGCAACTCAGCCACTCAAGCCTCCATGGCCGACGGCCCCCGATGGCATGTGAGGTCCGGCGGCTTGCCTGGCGGGGGGTCCGGGAGCCAGAGGCTGCGCCGCAGCCCCCCGGCGTCGATCGAACCAGCTTCGCTGGTCGGTCGACCACAAGGACAGCCGCCGCCGCGGGCGGCGACGATCAACTCGCCCGAACGGAGGGAGCGAAGCGACCGAGTGAAGGCGAAGCCCCACTAGAAGTACCCCACGCGTTTGCGGTCTTCCATCGCCGCCTCGGACACCCTGTCGTCGGCTCGGGTGGCGCCCCGCTCCGTGACTCGCGTGGCTGCTACCTCGGCGATGACCTGTTCGACCGTGGCGGCCGCCGACTGCACTGCACCGGTGCAGGAAGCGTCTCCCACCGTGCGGTAACGGACGGTGTCGAGGAACGTCTCCTCGCCCTCCATCAGCGTGACGAACTCGCTCACGGCGAGCAGCATCCCATCACGGCGAAACACCTCGCGCTGGTGCGCGAAGTAGATCTGCGGGATCTCGATGCCCTCGGCCGAGATGTATTGCCAGATGTCGAGCTCGGTCCAGTTCGACAACGGAAAGACCCGGATGTGTTCGCCCAGGCGACGCCGGCCGTTGTAGAGGCTCCACAGCTCCGGCCGCTGGTTCTTGGGATCCCACTGCCCGAACTCGTCGCGGAAGCTGTACACCCTCTCCTTGGCTCGGGCCTTCTCCTCGTCACGGCGCGCACCGCCGAACGCCGCGTCGAACCTGTGCCTCTCGATGGCATCTAGCAACGGTGTGGTCTGCAACTGGTTCCGGCTGGCCCTCGGCCCCGTCTCCTCGGTGACCCGGCCCTCGTCGATCGCCTCCTGCACAGAGGCGACGACTAGCTTCACGCCGAGGTCAGCGACCCGTCGATCTCGGAAGGCCAAGACCTCGGGGAAGTTGTGACCCGTGTCGACATGCATCACCGGAAACGGGATGCGAGCCGGCCAGAACGCCTTCTCGGCCAGGCGAAGCATGACTATGGAGTCCTTGCCGCCGCTGAACAGCAGCACCGGGCGCTCGAACTCGGCCGCAACCTCACGCATGATGTGCACTGATTCGGCCTCGAGGGCCCGGAGGTCACTGAGCTGATAGGTGGCCATGGATCGGATCAGGTTAGGTGGCGGCAATGGAAGTCCGACACACGATCACCCACTAGACACGTTGCATGGTTGCCACCGAAGCGGATCATCGGCTCGCGCATGAGCTTGCTGCTGAAGCCGGGGCACTCTTGTTGGAACTGCGGGCTCGCCTCATCGATGATGGCGCAGATGCGACGACGCTCAAGGACGAAGGCGACCGCCGCTCTCACGAGCTCCTGATGGGTCGCCTGGCCGCAGCGGCGCCCGAGGACGCCGTTCTGTCCGAGGAAGGCCGGGACGACAAGGCTCGATTGACGTCTGCCCGGGTGTGGATAGTCGATCCCCTCGACGGCACCCGAGAGTACGGAGAGCCGCCCCGCGCCGACTGGGCAGTACACGTGGCGCTCGTGGAGTCCGGCCGACCGATCGCAGGCGCGGTGTCCCTACCGGCCCAGCGGGTGGTGTTGGGCAGCGCACCGCCTCCTCCCCTCCCACCCGACCCTCCTGCGCGACTGCGAG
>JBBSGQ010000035.1:0-14947 GCA_038253965.1 Acidimicrobiales bacterium
ACAACCTCATGTCGCAACTGCGCAAGGTGCTGGGGCCTGGTGCGATCGAGACTCAATCGAGTGGCTATGTCCTCCGGGCAGGGCCCGACGCAGTGGATGTTCGATGCTTCGATCGGCTTCTGCAGGAAGGACGTCAGCACGCGGCGAGCGGTCGGTGGCGCGCCGCGGCGATTGCGCTCTCCGCCGCCAGTGAGCTTTGGAGAGGGCCGCCGCTGCCGGAGCTCGGGGATTGGCCCCCTGCTCGGGCAGAGGCGGCTCGGCTGCAGGAAGTGCATCGGTGCCTGCTCGAGGAGCTGGCCGAGGCCGAGTTGGCATGCCAGCGCCACCACGAGACGGTGGCGCTGCTTGAAACCATGGTGGATGCGGAGCCACTCCGTGAGAGGCGTTGGGCGTTGCTCATGCTGGCCCTGCATCGTTGCGGCCGGCAGGCCGAGGCTCTCCGCGCCTTCCAGCGCGCCCGCAGCGCTCTGGCCGAGTTGGGGTTGGAACCAGGCCAAGAGTTGCAGTCGCTCGAGCGAGACGTCAGTCTCCAGCTCGACCGACTCGCGACCAGAAGGAGCGGTGAGCGGACGGACGCAGGCGTCGACCGTCCCGGCAACCTCCCCCGACCGGCTACGGACCTCGTCGGACGCATCAACGAGTTGCAGGAACGGATCGCCGAGTTGGCGCTTCGTCGGTCCATGACCCTGACCGGTACCGGCGGCGTGGGCAAGACCCGGTTGGCGATCGAGATCGCCTGGTCGTTGGTCGAGGACTTCTCGGGCGGCGCCTGGATGGTGGAGTTGGCGCCGGTCAGCGGCGACTCCGGCGTCGTCGCCGCGGTGGCGTCGACGCTGTCGGTCCAGCCGAAGTCCGGCCTCACCATGCAGCAGTCGATCGTCGAGTGGCTGCGGGGCCGACAGCTCCTCCTTCTCCTCGACAACTGCGAACACGTCCTTGGCCCGGTCGCTCGGCTGGTCGAGGCGGTGGTGGCCAACTGCCCGACGGTGACCGTGTTGATCACCAGCCGCGAGCCGCTGGATGTGGCGGGCGAATGGTTGCACGTGGTGAACTCGTTGGACCCCTCCACCGAGGGTTTCGAGCTGTTCTGTGACCGGGCCGTCGCCGTCGATGAGGCGTTCACTCCGAGCGATGACGATCGGGTGGCGATCACGTCGATCTGCCGCCATGTGGACGGATTGCCGCTGGCCATCGAACTGGCGGCAGCGCGTGTCCGCTCGTCGACCCCGGCTGACCTGCTGTGCCGTCTCGACGACCGATTCCGGCTGCTACGGCGCAGTGGACGCGGCAGTCCGCCGCGCCATCAGACGCTTCGGGCCACTGTCGACTGGTCCTACCAGCTCCTCGGCGAAGAGGAGCGAACGCTCTTCGATCGGATCTCGGTGCTCGCGGGAGGGTTCGACCTCGCTGCGGCGGAGAACGTATGTGCCGACGGACTCGAGCAGGGCGACGTCGCCTGCATGCTCGACTCGCTGGTGGCGAAATCGATGGTGACGGCGCAACGGGGCGCCCTCGGGGTCCGCTATGGGCTCTTGGAGACGTTGCGCCAGTACGGCGAGGAACGCCTGCACGAACGAGGCGAGACACGCGCACTCCGGGACCGTCACCTCAGCCACTACATCGACGTTGCCACCCGGGCGCGCAACTCATGGGCCAGCATCAGGCAACGGGACGCCGACAGGATCTTCGACCGGGAATGGGACAACCTCCGAGCCGCCCACTCCTGGTCGATCGCCACCGCCGACAGTGACGGCGCCGACGCCATCGTGGCAGCGACTGCGCCGCACGCATGGTGCCGGCTGAACCACGAGCATGGTGCATGGGCGTCACAGGCGCTGACGCTCGACACCGTCGACCGGCCGATCAGCCCGGCCACGTACGGGTGGGCCGGCTACTGGAGGTTCATCGCGCATGACGCGGACCGGGCCATCTCCCTCGCCCACCAGGGCATCGATGCGGCTTCGTCACCCGAGCATCCCGACGTCAGCTGGTGTTGGGCTGTCCTGGCCTGGGGCCAACTCGCCGCGGGCCGTCCCGGCGAGGCCGCCCGACCCGCCCGGCAGGCGCAACGCACTGCCGCCGCCGACGACCAGTTGGCTCAAGCCTGGGCGCACTGTGCGCTCGTCGAAGCGGGACTCGCCACAGAACGCCCGGCCGTCGGCGGCCAGGTGGCCAGGTACGTCGAGTGGGCCGACCGCATCGGCTCGCCTTCTATCCGGTCGGACGCTGCGTTCTACAAGGGCCAGCTGTACATGGCCGCTGAGCCGTCCCGCCCGGCCGACGCGCTCGCTTCGTACCTGCGCGGTCTGGACCTGGCGCGGGGGGCAGGCGACATCCACGAGGAGGGGAAGAACCTCGTGGGAGTGGTCTTCGCCAGCAACCACCTCCGAACCGCCGAAGCGCTCGAGATCGGTCACGAGGCACTTCTCCGCCTGTATGACAATCGGCACTGGTCGCTCATGTGGATCGCAGTCGAGACCGTGGCGGCCGGCTTGTTCCTCACTGAGACCAACACGGAGCTCGCCGTGGTGATCTACGGACACATTGACGCCCACCAACCTGTCTGGGGAAGCGAGCGCTCGCCGCGAGGTCGAGCGATGGCGCTCCGGTTTCTCCGCAAGCAACCGCACGCCGATCAGCTACTGGCGAAGGGCGCGGCGATGACCGGCGATGAGGTCATCGCCCTCTTGGTCGACCAGCTCGCCATCAAGCGAACGCAGGACGTGCAACAAGTCACGACATGAACCAAACCCACGCGAAACGGGGTTGGTGGTACGGCCGTGAGCGAGTCGTGAGCGGGGGGTGCGGCGGTTCGCAGTGGCGTTGATCCGTTGCTCGCTCGCTGCGTGCGATCGAGGTATCGGCGTCACGCAGGGGTGCCGCCCGGCGATCCGGGGCACGCCCGCCCTGGCTTCCCGGGCCCGGATGGCCAGCATCCGGTCTGAGGTCTTCTTCGACTCCTCGCGGTCCATCGCCGAGCGGATGCCGATCTCGAACTCGCTCACCAGCCGTCCGTGGCGGCCACCGTGCGATCCGTCGGTTCATAGGTCACACCGGGAGATGCTGGAGGACGTGACGGTGTCGCTCATCACCGAGCGGCGCGTGTCGCAGCCATGAGGGCTCGCCGGCGGTGAGCCCGGAGCCATCGGCGAGAACTGGTTGCTGCCCGGCGGCGATGAGGATGGCGTCGAGCGCCTGTCGGACAAGTGCACGATCCGAATGCGGGCCGGTGACGTGTTGCGGATGCTGACGCCCGGTGGCGGCGGTTGGGGAAGGCCAGCCCGCTGAACGCCCTAGGCCCGGTTGGTCCCTGTCCGCTCCATCGTCTTCCGTTTGGCGAACCGGTCACGCTCGATCACGGACACCACGGGCGGAAAAGGAATTCACCTCCGCGATCTGGCGGAACCGACCGGGCTGACCCAACAGGTGGACCGGCCGGCCTCATGCGAAGCCGGCCAGTCCATACACGGCCGTGGATCGTCGCCCGCGTACTCGAAGCTTCCTGGACCGGGGGCTCAGCGTCGGCTCGGGGCTAGTAACTGATCGTGCCCGTGATCTCGAAGGTCGTGGTGAACGCGAGCGGGTTGGACGGGTCGGAGACGGTCGTGCCGGTCTCGGTCATCGTGCCCGTGGCGCCCGCGAAGCGGCCTCTGTCGCCGGTGATGGTTTCCGTGTAGCCACTTCCCGGAGTCACGCTCACGAACGTGGTGAACGTGTCGCCGTTGGCCGCCACATAGATGGTCGTCGCGTCATAGCCGGTGCAGTCCGCGTTGGTGCAGACCCCGTCGAAATGGAAGGTGCTCCGACCAATGTGAGATAGCTGTTGCGTCCCATCCGCCGTGAGCGTGACACGCCATTCGCGACGGTGGCGTATCCCGCACCCGTGCCGGAGCCCTTGATCGGCCGGCTCGTGCCCTTGGCCGCCCCGAACGCCTGGCCGTACCGAGGACCGTCACCACGAGCACCAGGAGAACTGCAGCGAATCTCCGGAGTGGGAACGGCGCCCGCGCACCGTCACCTGGACCGGCGAGATGTGGGCGGTTCGAGTCGTTGACGGCACCACTCGTCGGCTCGGACGGGCCGCCGCACCGGTCCTGATCCGCTGAAAGCTCGGTCATACCCCGCATGGCGGAACTCCTTCGTGTCTTGTTGGCCATTGCATGAGAACAGGAGCGTTCTCCACCGGCGACGCAATGGCGCATCGTTCGCACAAGCACTCGACGATCTGACTGCCTGAGGCGCGCTCCACCGGCGTGGGAGGTCGACCACACCACTCCTGCCGAACTGGATCGTCTGCACGGCGCTTCACCCTTGGCCGTCGCACGATGAGATGTGAACATCGTTGCGTGACCGCACCCGGGAGCAGCGAGCCGACGCGCTCTGTAGTCCAACGCACGGTGGCCCGGGTGATCCTTGTCAACGGAGACGGGCACGCGTTGCTGTTCTGTGGTGGCGATCCGGCCCGGCCCGAGGACGGGTCGTGGTGGTTCACCCCGGGCGGAGGCGCCGACCCCGGGGAGACGGTGGAGGAGGCAGCGCGACGCGAACTGCTGGAGGAGACCGGACTCGTGGTCGGCGGGCTAGGCCAACCGATTCGTGAGGATCACGTCGAGTTCGCGTTCGAGGGCCGCCTCATCAAGCAGCACCAGACCTTCTTCTACGTTCGCGTGGAGCAGCCGGAGGTGAGCGAGGCGGGCTGGACCGAGTTCGAGCAACGCACGCTGGTCGAGTACCGCTGGTGGAGCGCTGACGACATCCGAGCGTCCACCGAAGCGATCTATCCCACGGACCTCGCCGACATCCTCGACGCACACAACCGATAGGCGACATGCTCGTTCAGTCGTCGGTCCACCTTCCCACGCCGCCGATGTCGTCGATCGAGATGTGCACGATGGTGCCGGGTGGCGGATCGTTCGCTCCCGGGAACTTGACGTTCGGCCCCAGGTAGGTGTGAGCCAACCGTTGCAGCAGCTGTGGCCCGCCGCCGGTGGTGAGGCGTGCTGTGCCGTTGACGACGAGGTACTCGACCAGACCCATCGGGTTCGTCTGAGCACCTTGCACCGAGAGCGCGATGCGAGGGTCTCGCTCGAGGTTTCGTAGCTTCTTCCAGGGGCCGAGGGATGCGAACACGATCTCCTCACCGTCGAGGCCCACCCAGACGCAGGTGACATGCGGTGACCCGTCGGCGTTGAGCGTGACGACGTGGGCCAGCCGGTCGGATTCGAGCAAGCTTCGGGCGGCTGGGGACAGGGTCGGCATGACACGCTCCTCGGAGCTCTTGGCGACGGGCGCACGGTACAACGAGCCTCGCGTTGCGTCAGCTGTAAGGTCGCTTCGATGGGGCGGAGGCACGGATCGCGACCGCGCAGATCGCCGGTCCGGCCGGGCGTCTCGCCGATGCCTCCTCGCGCCGGGGGACGACTCGGGCCGATCGGCGCATCAGTCGGGCTACTCAGTGATCCGGCAGGTTTCCTGCGGACAGCTCGCGCCCGGTTCGGCGACACGTTCGTCGTTGATACGCCCCGACGCCGGTTGTTCTGCGTGTTCTCGCCGGGGGGTGTGCGGGCGCTCTACGGGTTCCCCGAGCAGCAGGCCAGCTTCGGTCTCGCGACGTTCGCCCTTGTCCAGCCGAAGGTGCCGGATGAGCTCTGGGCCGGACGACGCAACACCCCCCATTCCCTGTTCGGTCGCCAGGACACCGAGCGCTATCTCGACAACCTTGCAGCGGCCATCGCCGACGAGCTCCATGAGCTCGGACCCCGCGGTCGCTTCGACGTGTTCGCCCGTTGCCGACGCCTCGGCCACCGTCTCGGGCTGGCATCGTGGGCCGGGCGAGAGGCGTCATCGCCACGGCATCTGGACCGCCTCGTCCCGTACCTCGACCGCCTGGATGCATCCGACGCGTTCGTTCGACCCGCCGGTCAGCTGGTCACCGCAGCGACCGGCAAGCGGCGCGAGCGGGCCGCGATGCACGGAGTGGAGCGGGTCATCGGTGAGATCCTCACAGAACGTCACGCCAGCGGGCGCACGCCGGGTGACTTCCTGGACCAGATCTTCGATTCATTCGCCGACCTTCGCCCGCTGCAACGGGACATAGCGACGGCGCGGGATCTGATCGTGATCCAAATGGGTCTGCAGTCGAACCTGTACGCCGCGCTCGCGTGGACGCTCGTCCAGATCGTCGGTCGTCCGGATCTGTTGGCCGCCGTGCGTGAAGGAAGCGACGATCTCGTCGAGCGCTGCGCCTACGAGTCGGTCCGCATGGCCCAGCGGTCGATCACCCTTCGCCAGGTTCTTCATCCCGTGACCGTCGACGATGGCCGTCGCACCTACCACCTCGAGCCCGGGGTCCTCGTCGCCACGATGCTGTCAGTGACCAATCAGTCGGCAGCGCCCGGGCTCGACACGTTCGATCCGAGACATTACGAAGGCCGCCGGCTCGCGCCGAGCGTCGCTCCGGCGACCAAGGAACTGGTCAGCACGTTCGGCCATGGCGTGCACACCTGCCCGGCACAGCGGTTCTCGATATCGGCCATCCGCATGGTCGTACGGGCGCTCGTCGACCGGTACCACCTGACGATCACGTCGATCCCGGAGCCTCGCCGTCGTCAGCTTGGCGGGGTCGCTCGAGCCCAGCACGTCTGCATGATGAGCTATCGCAACCGATCCGATCTCCTCGAGCGGTCCAGGGGCACCGTCAATAGATGAACACCGGAGTGCCGAGCGCGAGCTTGAGGCTCACCAGACGGAGCACATCGGCGTTGTTGAGGCGAACGCAGCCGTGGGATACGCGCTGGCCGATCAGGGTCGGACTGTTCGTCCCGTGGATGGCGACCTGACCGTTGCCGCCCTCGAACTCGGTGAGGGTGTTGGAGTGCAACGCCAAGCCGAACGCGAACGGACCGTACGCTCCGTTCGGCTTACCGGTGTCGAGCAACTCGGTGATGTAGGTGGCACCGGTCGGCGTCGGGTTGGTCACCGAGCCGATGGCGACACGGGCCTTCATCACCGCGTGGTTTGCGCGGTTGACGGTGAGGAGCCGGCGGGAGAGGTCGACGACCAACTGGACGTCGGTTGCTGTGATGCGCACCTTGGAGCGCTGGACCCAGCCCGTGGCTCCGTTCGGGCGCGTGGGAAGGAGCACTTGGATCCAGGGCTTGCTGTCGTCACCGATGACCGCGAAGACGGTGGCGACCCCGAGCCCGTTGATCCGAGGGACAGGGATGACGGCCGAGGTCAGCGTCGCGCTCTTGTACACCACCGGCGCACCGATCGGCGTAGCGACCAGGCCGTGCATCGAGCGTGCCCTCACTGGCACGGCACGCTGGACCGGGGCCGGCGGTTTGGGAGTCGTGGTCTTGCCGATGCGGGAGGTCGTCGTTGCTCGCGACGTCGGTCGTGTCGGTCGTGTCGCTCGGGAGGTGGTCGCTCGGGTCGTGGTCGTGGTGGCCGCGGCGACGGCTGTGGTCGCCGCGCGAAGTCTCGGGTCGGGGTTGCTCAACACCGGTCGCTCTGCGCCGCAGGCAACGAGTGCAGACGCGACGACCAGGGTGACGACGCCGGCCGAGAGCCATGAGCGTCGCTCGTGGAACTCGGCCCGGTTGCGGCGGGCGGGAGGGGTACGAATCACAGGAGAGGCGGACATCAGACTACTCCTCGTGGTGACAAATACGCGTGCAGTGACGGTGCGGGGCAGCCGTCGGCGGAGCTTTGGGCAGTTCTTCGGCGACTCAATAGAGTGCCCGCCCATGGAACTCAACGGCATCTCAGCCATCGTCACCGGCGGCGCGTCGGGACTCGGTGCGTCAACTGCCCGCCTCCTCGCCAAGCGGGGCGCCAAGGTGGTGGTCGTCGACATGAACGACCCCAAGGGCGAGGCGGTGGCCTCGGAGATCGGCGGTGTCTACGGCCGGGCCGACGTGACCAACAGTGACCAGGTCATCGCAGCCATCGAAGCGGCCAAGGAGCTCGGACCGGTGCGGGCGTTGGTCAACTGTGCCGGCATCGGCTGGGCCACGCGCACGATCGGCAAGGACGGCAGCTACGACTCGGCTCACGACCTCGAGGTGTTTCAGAAGGTCGTCTCGATCAACCTCATCGGCACATTCAACTGCATTCGCCTCGCTGCCACCGCCATGGCGCAGGAGGAACCGCTCGACGACGGTGAGCGTGGCGCGATCCTCAACACCGCATCCGTGGCGGCTGAGGATGGTCAGATCGGTCAAGCCGCCTATTCGGCGTCCAAAGGGGGCGTCGTCGGCATGACGCTGCCCATCGCCCGTGATCTCGCTGCGGTCGGCGTGCGAGTCAACACGATCCTGCCGGGACTCATCGACACGCCGATCTACGGCGAGGGGGAGGCATCGGCGCAGTTCAAGGAGCGCCTCCAGGCCGGCGTTCTCTTCCCGAAGCGGCTCGGTCTGTCCGACGAGTTCGCCACGTTGGCAGTCGAGCTGCTGGCCAACAGTTACATGAACGCTGAGTCGATCCGCCTCGACGGCGGCATCCGCATGCAACCGAAGTGAGCTGCGGCGCCTGAAAGGATCCGTCTCACGTCGAGGTGGGCGCAGCAGCGCTCCGGCGGACGGCTCTTGCCCGCAGGCCTCGGCGGCGGTTGACCCACACCGGATGGGTGGCCATCGCCAGCAGCTCCCGGTCGCCGGAGGAGTTGCCATAGGCCCAGAGCTCTTCGGGTTCCCGGCCGGCGAGCCAGGCGCGGAATCGGGTCGCCTTCTCCTCCCCGCGCACGTTCGCACCGATGAGTGCTCCGCTGAGCAGTCCGTCCGGCCCGGTCTCGAGTTCCACACCGATCACGTGATCGATCCCGTGAATGCCGGCGAACGGAACCAGATAGGCGGCGAGAGAGGCTGAGACGATCACCAGTTCGTGTCCGGCATCTCGATGCCATCGGAGCTGGTCGACCATGGCCGGCCGGAGCTGGCGGGAGAGGGTCCTGGCATACGCCTCACCCTGCTCGGCCAGGCGACCCGGATCCTCGCCGGTGAAGAGCCCTTTGAGGACCAGCTCCTTCGTGAGATCACGGTGGTGGATGGCTTCGGACCGCGGCCCAGCCAAGCGGGCCCGTCCTGTCACCGGAGCCACCCGGGCGAGCACCCGACTCACCCTGGCCAGCCCAAAGCTGCGGAGGAGGAACGGCAGGACCGTGTCGCGTCTGGTCAACGTGCCGTCGAAGTCGAACGCGGCGATCCTGCGGCCCATGGTCCCTGAACGCTACGCGCCAGCGCGCGCCTCATGAAGCTGAAGCACGGCGCCGAGCGCTTCTTCGAGCTCAGGGTGTTGGAACGAGTAACCGGCGTCGAGCAATGCCGCGGGCAGGACCCGGGCACTGCTGAACAGCAGTGACTGGGCCAGGTCACCCAGTCCCAACGGCGCATGGGCGACGAGACCGGGGATGCGCAGCACAGTCGGACGGTGCACCGCTCGGCCGAGCGCTTTCGTGAACTCGGCGTTGGTGCACGGCGCGGGCGCGGTCAGGTTGACCGGCCCCGTCATGTCATCGTGGTCGAGCAAGAAGCGGATGGCCCCGATCTCGTCGGCGAGGGAGATCCAGCTGAACCATTGGCGACCGGAACCGGCCTGACCACCGAGCCCCAACCGGAACAACGGCAACTGCTTCTGGAGGGCCCCACCCTCGGCGCCCAGGACGACCCCGGTACGGATGTGCACGGTCCTGATGCCGGCGTCCTGCGCCGCCCGGGTTGCGCCTTCCCACTGCTGACAGACGTCAGAGAGGAAGTCGGTGCCGGGCCCGCTCGATTCGGTGAGCTTGGTGCTGCCCCGCTCGCCGTAGTACCCGATCGCCGAACCGCTCACGAGGACGGCGGGTTTGCGCCGCAGGCCGGCAAGCGCCTTGGCCAGCACCGTGGTGCCCTCGACGCGGCTATCGAGCACCTGGCGTTTGTGCTCGTCGGTCCAACGGTGGCTGGCGATGCCTTCTCCGGCCAGGTGCACCACCGCGTCGGCGCCTTCGAGCGAGAGGGCGTCGATCGTGCCCGATGCCGGGTCCCAGTGGATCCCTTCGGACTTGGAGCCCGGGCGAACCAACGGGATCACCCTGTGACCGTCGGCGTCGAGGTCGGCCCGCAAGGCCGAACCGATGAAACCACCGGAACCAGACATGATCACGTCCACGACACGTCCTTCGGCGATCGGTGAGGCAGGTTCGACCGCGTCAGGTGAGCCTCTCATCCCGTCCACCACACTCACCCCATCGGAGCCCGCGATTACGGTGCTGGCCTGCGCTCCTGACGAGAACCGAGGCACCGTGCGCCAGGATTTCAAGAAGTTCATCCTTCGCGGCAACGTCATCGACCTGGCCGTCGCCGTCATCATCGGTGCAGCGTTCAACGCTGTGATCCAGTCGATGGTGAGGAACATCCTCATGCCGATCATCGGCATCATCGGTGGCAAGCCGACCTTCGACGATTACTTCTTCACGGTGAACAAGAGCGCCATCAGGTGGGGTTCGTTCCTCACTGACCTCATCAACTTCGTCATCATCGCCGCCGCGATCTTCGTAGCTGTCAAGGCGTTCGAGAAGCTGCAGCGCCGCCGCAAGGAGGGTGAGGAGGACGTGACCGAAGAGCCGCTCACCGTCGAGGGAGAGCTCCTCACCGAGATCCGCGACCTGCTCCGCGGCGCGACTCCGCCGGGGGCTCCGAGCAGCTCGGGGACTCCCGTCGGGCCCCAGGGATGAACCCGCAGACCGCGACGGCCTGTCGCCCTGAGCTCAGCCGGCAGGCCGCGCTCGTATCCTCAGAGGTTGAGGCGACGGGCGAGATCGCTGCGGAGAGTGTGATCGGGGTCGACATCGTCGCGGACCGCGCGCCACTCGGTGAGCCGTGGGTACATGACCGGGAGGAGCTCGGGATGCATGCGGCTGTCCTTGGCCAGATAGATCCGTCCGCCGGCAGAAGCGACGTCCTCGTCGAGCCGGTCGAGGAGTTGAGCGAGGCTGGCGCCGCCGCTGGCCGGGATGTCCAGAGCCAAGGTCCAGCCCGGGATCGGGAACGACATCGGTCCCGGGTTCGACTCCCCGAACCGCTTCAACACGGCGAGGAACGACGTGCAGCCTTCGGAGCTCAGCGCCTCGACCACTCGGCGGACCGTGTCCTCGGCGCCGAAGGGCACTGCGCACTGCCACTGCAGGAAGCCTGACGTGCCATACAGCCGGTTCCAACCGCGCACCATGTCGAGTGGGTGCCAGAAGGCACCGATCGTCTGGAGCTGACCGCGTCGTTCGCGAGGACTCTTGTGGTACCAGAACTCGTTGAAGGCTCGGATGGTCGTGTGGTTGAGCAGCCTCGGCGGTACGACCGGCGGTGCAGTGGCGAAGACGCGCGGCCGAAACGCGAGGGGGTCGCGGCGGTGTCGTCGATCGAGCTCATCGAGCCGGGCGAACCGCCCCCGGTCGAGCACCGAGCGGCCCATCGCGGAGCCTGTGGCCATGAGGTCGATCCAGGCCACCGAGTAGTCGTACGCAGAATCACTCGACTCCATGAGCGCCATCGCCTCGTCCAGGTTGCGAGCCCGGTCGGTGTCGACGGTGAGCATGCTCGTCTCGATCGGCTGCAGCTGGATGGTTGCATCGAGGATCAGACCGGTGAGGCCCATGCCGCCTGCGGTGGCCCAGAACAGGTCAGGGTCTCCGCTCGGCGTCACCCGAGCCTTCCCGCGCGCCGGTGTGACCATCGTCAGTGCCGAGACGTGGTTGCACCACGAGCCGGCGCTGTGATGGTTCTTGCCGTGGATGTCGCTGGCGATCGCCCCGCCGACCGTGACGAGGCGGGTCCCCGGGCTCACCGGCACGAACCAACCGAGAGGTACGAGCCAACGCATGAGCGCTTCCAGGCTTGTGCCGGCCTCGGCCGTGACGATGCCACGATCGATGTCGAGCTCGTGGATCCCGGCCAGAGCCGTGGTGTCCACCACCTTCCCGCCGGCGTTCTGGGCGGCGTCGCCGTAACTGCGGCCGAGACCTCGGGCGATGACTCCCCGGCTCGGTGGCGTGTCGAGCGCGGCAGCGCAGGCGTCGAGGGACTTCGGCCGGTACAGCTGCGCCGCAGTCGCTGCAGTCCGCCCCCAGCCGCTGAGGATGGCCAACTCGGTGTCGGCGGTCTGATCGCTCGAGAAGGGCGGATTCACTTCAGGTAGACCCCGAGCGCGAAGAGCAACGCCCAGCCGATCGCCATCACCTGGAGCGGCCGGTCCCGGAACACGACCTCTTCGGGCGCGCCCCCTTCGCCGGCGTCGATCAACAAGGCATAACGGAGGATCGCCAACACGAATGGCAGGATCGACAGTTGGAACCAGGGGATCCGGTAGTCGGCGACCGCGGCCTTCTCGAACGCCCAGACGCAATAGCCGACGAGGACGACCCCCGACGTGACCGCCTGGAGATAGGCGAGGTACTCAGCGGAGTAGTCGCCGAGCGTGCTGCGGACGCTCGCCGCTCCGGCTCCCATCGTGCGGGCCTCGGCCCGGCGCTTTCCCGTCACCATGAACAGCGATCCGAACGACGCAACTATGAAGAACCAGTTCGAGATGGGCACGTTGGTGGCGGAGCCGCCGGCGATCGCCCGGAGCACGAAGCCGGCTGCCACGCCGACGATGTCGACGACCGCTATGTGCTTCAGCCAGATCGTGTAACAGGTCGTGACCGTCACGTACGCTGCGACCACCACGGCGAGCTGCCATCGGATCGTGAAACCGAGGGCCACCCCAGAGGCGATGAGGATCACTCCAACCACTCGCGCCAGACCCAGGGGGATCTCCCCTGCAGCGATCGGCCGAAACCGCTTCCTGGGGTGAAGCCGATCCGCCGCGGCGTCGGCCGCGTCGTTCAGGTAATAGGTGCCGGCCGCAGCAAGGCAGAAGCAAACGAAGGCCACCGATGAATCGACGAGCGCGCTGCGGTTGTCGAGGATGCCGGCCGCCCCCGGTGCGGCGAAGACGAGCACGTTCTTCGCCCACTGCTTCGGTCGGGCCTCCGCCAGCAGAGCGCTGAACCGCGAACGCGACGGGCGAGGGGGCTCAGGAAGTGCGGCTGGGGTCACGGTTTCGATGTCGATCCGCTCCCGAGCCACGCATGAAGACTAGGAGAGCGCCTGCTGAACGACCCAACCACCTCCTCGAGTCGCACCGGCCTGCTCGACCACGTCAGTCCTGTCGAACGATGGCAGATCGCGGGTCAACGCGATGCCGAGACCCTCCGCCAGATCGGGCGTGGCAGGTGGCGCATCACCGAGAACACGTATCGCAGCACCGCTGGCGCCCACACGATCTCCCGGTTGCGGCGGAGGCCCTCCACGATTGCCTGTGCCACAGCATCGGCCGTCGTCGAGAACGGTGCCGGCTCCTTGCCCTCGGTCATCTTGGTGTCGACGAACCCCGGCCTGACCACCATGACTCGCGCGCCCGTACCGGTCAACGAATCGCCGAGCCCCTGGGCGAAGGCGTCGAGTCCAGCCTTGGACGACCCGTAGACGAAGTTGTCGATCCGCGCTCGCTCACCGGCCACCGACGTGATCACGACCAGGACGCCGTGCCCCTGGCGTCGAAGCCGGTTCGCAACTGCAAGCCCACTCGACACTGCTCCGACGTAGTTGGCGCTGACCGCTTCTGCCGCCTCGGCCGGGTGCTCGTCGAAGTGGCCCTGGTCTCCGAGCACTCCGAACGCGAGGAGCACGACGTCGAGGTCGCCGTGGCTGTCGAACACCTCGTTGATGACCTGCTGATGGGATGCGGGGTCGAGCGCGTCGAAGGCCACGGTGTCGACCGCCGTCGCCCCGGCCATCCGCAACTGTTCGGCGATCACCTCGAGCGGCGCGGGATCGCGCCCGGCCAAGATGACCGTGCGGCATCGATTCGCCACCAGCTTTTGCACGGTGGCCACAGCGATGTCGGATCCGCCGCCGAGCACGAGCACTGACTGCACTCCGCCGAGGGCGTCACGCATGTCTCGAGCTCCTTTCTGATGGTGGCCGGTTCGCCGGCTCCGACGGGGACGACGGCCGGGAGTCTGACACGTCGCAGCGGAGGGGATGGATCCACCGGGCCTAACCTCGCGCTGGCCATGAGCACCCGGAAGCTGATCCTCGCCGCGCTGCTGTGTGGGCTCGCGATCCTCGTCGCCTTCACGGTGCAGGTCCTGACCATACGGTGATCGGCGCGTCGCCCCATGAGCTCGACGCAACAGCAGGCGTCTCGGGCGGTCATTGCGTCGAGAACGACCACCAAGATCGCACGGGAGCAGCGATGGGTAGGGTGGCCGACAACTGTCTGGGAGGTGGTCAACACGGCTGAGAGATTCGATGTCGTCATCGTCGGTGGAGGGCCCGGCGGGTACGCGGCAGCGTTGTACGGGGCGGCCGCCGGATTGACCATCGCGATGGTCGAAAAGGCCAAGGTCGGCGGTACCTGTCTGCATCGCGGCTGCATCCCGGCGAAGGAGTTGCTCGAGACGGCCGCGGTGTTCAGAACTGTCGGATCAGCCGCCCAGTACGGCGTCGAGTCTTCTGCTCCGTCGCTCGACTTCGCCAAGACGATGGGCCGCAAGCAGCAGGTGATCGACCAGCTCTTCAACGGTCTGTCCGGGCTGCTGAAGAACCGCATGGTGACGGTGGTCGAGGGCACCGGCACGCTTGGCCCGGATCTCACCGTCGCGGTCAGTGACGCGAGCGGCGAGACCAGCCAGTTGACCGGCGATGCCGTGATCCTGGCGTCAGGGTCGGTGCCGCGGACGATCCCTGGCTTCGAGGTGGACGGCCGTACCGTGTTCACCTCCGATGAGGTCTTCGAGATGACCGAGCTGCCGTCCAGCGTCGCAGTGATCGGCGGTGGGGCCATCGGTTGCGAGTTCGCCTCGATGATGAGCGATCTCGGCGCCGAGGTGACGATCCTGGAGGCCTTGCCGCAGATCCTGCCC
>JBBSGQ010000036.1:0-14750 GCA_038253965.1 Acidimicrobiales bacterium
ACTACTCGATCAGTGCCACCGTGGATCCCGAAGGCAGGCAGGGTGGCCCGGCGATCGACAACAACACACCCGGGTTCTCTTGGGAGACATATCCGGAGCGCCTGCAACGAGCTGGAGTCTCTTGGCGGGTGTACCACGAGGCCGACGACTACGACGACAACAGCCTCAAGTTCTTCAAGCGATTCCAGAACCTGCCCACCACCGACCCGCTGTTCGACGCTGCGATGCGCAACCGGACTGTCCGAGACTTCGAGACCGATGCCAGGACCGGCAACCTTCCCCAGGTGTCGTGGATCGTCGCCCCCACCACGCGGTCAGAGCACCCGCCGTGGGCTCCGTCGGTCGGTGAGGTGTTCACCCGCCAATACCTCGGAGCCATCTGGGCGAATCCGAAGCTGTGGGCTCGGACGGTGTTCATCCTCGCGTACGACGAGAACGGCGGGTTCTTCGATCACGTTGCGCCTCCCGTTCCCGATCCGGGGACGCCGGGGGAGTTCGTACGGGGTGCGCCGATCGGTCTGGGCTTCCGGGTACCGGCAGTGGTGGTCTCGCCGTGGAGCCGGGGTGGCAAGGTCTGCACCGAGACGTTCGACCACACCTCGACGCTGACGTTCCTCGAACGGCGCTTCGGTGTCGAGGTGCCGCACCTGAGCCGTTGGCGACGAGAGACATGTGGCGATCTCGTCGCTGCGCTCGACCTCACAAGGGGTCCAGACCGCTCAGTGCCGGCTCTGGCCGACCCGGCCGCTCACACGGCCGAGGTCGATCGGCAGTGTCGTACACTTCCGGACCCTACGGTTCCGTCCCGTCAGCGTCTTCCGCGGGTCGAAGCCTGATGGTCCGACGCACCAACACCCGGCGGACTCGGGTAGACCGTGCGAACACGAACACATCACGAGGAGAACGAAGTGGCCGAGTTCTTGACCGACGTCGAGACGTTGCGCCAGCGGGCGCGCGCCGAGATCGAGAAGGGTCCTATCACTGAGGCGTACGGAGCCGACCGTGAACGGGTCCTGCAGGTTCTGAACGAGGTCCTGGCCACCGAGCTCGTCTGCGTGCTGCGATACAAGCGCCACTACTACATGGCATCGGGGCTCAACGCCGGCAGCGCGACTGCCGAGTTCCTCCAGCACGCGACCGAGGAGCAGCTGCACGTGGACATGGTGGCCGAACGTATCGTCCAGTTGCAGGGCCAACCAGACTTCAACCCGGAGACCCTCACCAGGCGAAGCCATGCGGAGTATGTGGAGGGTGAGACCCTCACCGACATGATCCGTGAAGACCTCGTCGCCGAACGGGTGGCCATCGCGTCGTATCAGGAGATCGTTCGTTGGCTCGCCAACGACGATCCGACCAGCCGTTCGATGATCGAGACCATCCTCGCCACCGAAGAGGAGCACGCTGACGACATGCTGTCGTTGCTCGAGGCAGCCTCGTAGTCAGTTCTTCGCCCCGGTCCGCAGATGCTCGGCGTTAGGCTCGGTCGCCCTTTGGGCTGTCGGCGGACTCAGCTTCGATTGCCGAGGAAGTGGATGCAGCACCGAGAACGCCGGATGCGATGGCTCGTCGTACCGGCAGCACTTGCGTTGACGACGCTCATCGCATCTCCGATGGGGAGGCCGGCCGACGCGATGACGAGGAGAGGGGAGGTGGTGCGTACCTCCGTTCCGCTGTCACCGCTCGCGACCCAGCGGGTGGTCACGCTGAACGACAATGGTGCCTGGTCGTGGTTCCAGGACCAACGAGCCATCTTCACAAGTGATGATCGGCTGCTCGTCGGCTCGGTGCCGAACCTGTCGGGCTCAAACGGGGCCGCACGGAGCTCCACGATCGAGGCCACCACCTATGACACGCGAACCGGTCGCACCTCAGTTGATCGGATCCATACCGGGTTCGGCAATGACGACCACGACGCTCCCGCGTTCATCGAGACCCATCCCGGTCGCGTGGTGGCCGCCTGGACCGGCCATGCCACCGAATCGGCGATCCACGTGGCCAGCGAGAACGCCAACTCGCTGACTTGGGACGTACCAGCACCGATACCGCGCCCGGACACCACGGGCGGCAAGAAGGTGTCTTACTCGAATCTCATGTCGTTGAGCTCGGAGAACCACGGCCGCGGTCGCCTCTATGACTTCTACCGGGGCGAGGAGTACAACCCGAACCTGTTGATCTCCGACGACGAGGGCCGCAGCTGGCGCTATGGCGGCCGCCTCCTCACCGTGCCCGGGCAGCGGCCGTATGTCCGCTATTCCAGCAACGGCACCGACCGGATCAACTTCATCGCATCTGAGGGCCACCCCTTGGACATCAACGGCGATTCCGTGCGGGCCGGCTACGTGCAGGGTGGCCGAGTGCACGGCACCAACGGCGCTGACCTCGGCCCGCTCGACGGGTCGGTCCGGTTCGATCAGCTGACCCGAGTGTTCGACGGCACGCCATCGGGTGACGGCGTCGAGTCCGACATCGATGCGTGGCCGACCGACATCGAACAGGACGGTGCGGGCCGTCCGGTCGTGGCGTTCGCGGTCCGCCTCCCGACCCGTCCGGCGGCGCCCGGCGCCGGCCGCTACGACCACCGCTACTACGTCGGCCGCTGGAACGGGAGCAAGTGGCAGGTGCACCAAGTGGCGTTCGCCGGCGGTGAGCTCTACACCGGCCAGGACGACTACACCGGCACCACCGCCACCGACCCGGCCGACCCGAATCGCATGTTCGTCTCGACCAACGTCGACCCCCGCACCGGCGGGACACTCGTCTCGGCTGCCGACGGACGCCCTCACTGGGAGATCTACGAGGGGCGCTCGGTCGACCGGGGAGCCACGTGGAGCTGGCGGGCGGTGACCCACGACTCGACAGCCGACAACATCCGACCCGACGTCCTGACCGGTCCGAGAGGCAGTTGGGCCTTGCTCTGGTTGCGAGGCCAGTACACCAACTACGTCAACTACGACTTGCGGGTCGTGGGGATCGTGCACGGAGCTCCCAGCAGCAATGGCCGGGTGAAGCCCACCACGATCGGCGGCACGGCGACCGTGACCGCCGGGCGATTCAGCGCCACCGGACACGACGACCTCTTCGTGTCCGGGCCTGGGTCGGCCGGGGACGGCTTCGTTCTGCACGGCACTCCCCGTCATCGCCTCGTCGCCAAACAGTTCAACCAGACATACGCGCTGAGTGCGTTCAACCCGCAGGGCTCCGGGCCGGACACGTTGATCGCCGTGCCCGCCGATCCCACTGCCGCGGCGCAGACCTTCCGCCTGAACCCCGACACATCGATAACGAGGGGTCTGCTCGATCGGCCGATCAAGACCCAACCCATCGTTGCCGACGTTGGCGGTGACGGACGCGATGACATCCTGTGGTACGGGCCAGGCTCCATCCCCGATCAGCTCTGGCATACGAAGCCGGACGGCACGTTCAGGATCGAACCCGTGACCGTGAACGGGAACTATCGGCCGGTCGCCGGCGACTTCGACGGCGACGGGCGCGACGACATCATGTGGTACGCCCCCGGCGCCGCCTCGGATTCGATCTGGCACTTCCGGCCCGGCGGCGGCCACGACAATTGGTTGGTCCACGTCAAGGGCGACTACCGGCCGGTCGCCGGCGACTTCGACGGTGATGGGCGCGACGGCATCGTGTGGAACGCGCCTGGCCCAGCCGCCGACTACGCGTGGCACTTCGTCGGCCGGAATGGCCTGTACGTGTCGGCTCGTCGGTTCCTCCCCGACACCGCGCAGCCCTCGATCGGGGACTTCAACGGCGATCACCGTGACGACATCTTCTGGAACGCAACCGGCGACCTACCCGACGCCATCTGGCCTCGGGGGATCGCGCCGGCCTAGACACCGCCCGATGCCCACCGACGAACCCCTCCCCCACCCCGACCTGGGCTCTGACCTTGCCCGCCGAGTCCACGCGGCCTGCCACCTCGTGGGCACGTTCACTCTCCGCTCAGGACGCACAGCTAGCGAGTACTTCGACAAGTACCGGTTCGAGGCCGATCCGGTGCTGCTCAACGACGTCGCTCAACGGATGGCTCCACTCCTCCCGGACTCGACCGAGGTGCTGGCCGGCTTGGAGATGGGCGGTCTCGCCATCGTCACCGCGCTGTCTCGCATCACCGGTCTTCCTGCCGCGTTCGTGCGCAAGCAGGCCAAGCCGTATGGCACGGCCCGGTTGGCTGAGGGCGCCGACGTGTCCGGCAAAGCGGTCACGGTCATCGAGGACGTCGTGACCTCAGGGGGCCAGATCGTGCTTTCGACCCGTGACCTGCGCGCCCTCGGGGCCACCGTCGAACTGGCGGTGTGCGCCATCGACCGTGAGGAGGGTGGGGCCGAAGCTCTAGCCGCCGAAGGGATCGTGCTGCGCGCTGCGCTCACCGGCGACCAACTCAGAGCCGCCGATGTGGGTCACTGACGTACCGTACTGAATGACCCGGGTTCGGCGGTCAGCTCAGGTTGCCTGAGCATGTTCAGCGACGACTTCACTTGCCGCGCCGCTGGGTGCCGAGGAAGATGATGCAGACGGTCGCCGTCACATGGGGAACGCGATGAGCGACAACACAAGTACCGACCACCACCACCACCACGAGGCCGACGTGTTGTCGGCGAAGGCCGGTGAGCACCTCTGGATGCACTTCACGCGCCTGTCTTCGTGCGCCGATCATCCTCCGCCGATCATCGTGCGAGGGAATGGCGCGTACATCTTCGATGCTCGGGGCAAGCGCTATCTGGACGGCCTGTCAGGTCTGTTCGTCGTTCAAGTCGGCCATGGCAGGACGGAGCTGGCGGAAGCTGCGGCCAGGCAGGCAGCCGAGTTGGCGTTCTTCCCGATCTGGGGCTACGCCCACCCACAGGCCATCGAGCTGGCTGACCGACTGGCCGATCTCGCGCCCGGCGACCTCAACCGGATCTTCTTCACCACCGGTGGCGGTGAAGCCGTCGAGAGCGCGTGGAAGGTCGCAAAGCAGTTCTTCAAGCTGACCGGCAAGCCGGCGAAGTACAAGGTCATCAGCCGAGCGGTGGCCTACCACGGCACGCCACAGGGAGCGCTGTCGATCACTGGTGTTCCCTCGATGAAGCAGGATTTCGAGCCTCTCGTGCCGGGTGCTCACAAGGCGGCGAACACGAACTTCTACCGCGCACCTGAACACGGTGACGACATCGAGGCCTTCGGCCGCTGGGCCGCAGACCAGATCGACCAGGCGATCGTCATGGAGGGACCCGACACCGTGGCTGCGGTGTTTCTCGAGCCGGTACAGAACTCCGGTGGCTGCATCCCACCGCCGCCCGGATACTTCGCGCGAGTCCGGGAGATCTGCGATCGCCACGACGTCCTGCTCGTCTCCGATGAGGTCATCTGCGCGTTCGGGCGGCTCGGCACGATGTTCGCCTGCGACAAGTTCGACTACGTGCCGGACATCATCACGTGTGCGAAGGGGCTGACCTCTGGGTATTCCCCGCTCGGTGCGATGATCGCGAGCGACCGGGTGGTCGAGCCGTTCCTACACGGCACCACCACGTTCAACCATGGCTACACGTTCGCCGGCCACCCGGTCTCAGCCGCCGTAGGGATGGCCAACCTCGACATCTTCGAGCGCGAGCAGCTGACCGCTCACGTACTGGCCAACGAGGATGCGTTCCGCTCGACGCTCGAGCGCCTGTCGGATCTGCCGATCGTGGGCGACATCCGCGGCGACGGATATTTCTGGGGCATCGAGTTGGTCAAGGACAAGGCCAGCCGGGAGACGTTCGACGCCGAGGAGTCCGAGCGGCTGCTGCGCGGCTTCCTCTCGCGAGCGCTGTTCGACGCCGGCCTCTACTGCCGCGCCGACGACCGCGGTGATCCGGTCGTCCAACTCGCACCGCCGCTCATCTGTGGCCAGGAGCACTTCGACGAGATCGAGCAGATCCTGCGAGCCGTCCTCGCCGAAGCCTGGTCGAGGATCTGAGCCTGTCCAACCGTCACGGCGCCGACGGCGTCGGCAGATCCTCAGCCGCGCGGCAGCTCTCGGCCCGACAGGCCACGAGTTGGTGGAGCCGATAACCAAAGGCTCGTAGCACCGTCGTCGGCGTGCCCGACGCGATGTTGTCAAGCTCGGCCGGATCGCGCAGGAGGTCGTACAACTCCTTCTCCCCCGTCGCGTACTCGACATAGAGGTAGCGATCAGTACGCAGAGCGGCATAGGTCGGGATGGCCACCAACAAGTTGATCCTCGAACCCAGGGCTCGAGTCCGGCGGGTCGGAACTGTCGCGTCGGCGTCAGGATCGGCCGGCGCTGTGCCTGGTGAACCGCGAGCTCTGGCCCGCCGCTGGAGCGCACTGTTGTTCGGCGTGTTGTTGCGTCCGTCGTGCTCGATGAGCAGGCTTCGTCGACCGGTTGCCGGGGCCCCCGGACGCAGCAACGGCAGCAGCGACCGCCCGTCGACGAACGATGGAACGAAAGCTCCCCCGATCCGGGCGAACGTCGGCGCCAAGTCGGTGTTCAACGCCATGCGATCGACCGTCGCGCCGGCCGGCACCCCAGGGCCGCGAACGACGAGCGGCACATGGATGTCCTCTTCATAGGGCGTCTGCTTGCCAGCCGGGAGGCGGTGCTGGCCGAGATGGAAGCCGTTGTCCGAGCTGAAGACGAGGTAGGTGTTGTCGAGCTGCCCCGACGAGCGGAGCGCGGCGACGATCCGACCGACCATGTCGTCGATGGCGAGCATGGTGAGCCGCCGGCGCCGGTAGAGCGTGTCGATCGCCGCGACTGCGGGCTGCGGCAAGCGTGGACGGTCCCGCTCCCAGGCCGGCTTGTCCGACACGTCAGCCTCGTTGAACGATGCGGTTCGCGGCGCCGTCGCTCCCCCCAACATCCCCTCGTACCTTGGTGGAGGGGTCGCCGGTTGGTGGGGCACGAACGGTGCGACGTAGGCCAGATAGGGCCGGTCGGCGTTGCGCCGGATGAAGGACACGGTCTGATCGGCCAGAACGTCCACCAGGTAATCGGCCGGCTCGGCACCGTGGCGGACCTGTCGCCCGTTGACATTGAGCGTGTAGTCGTACTCGGTGTACGCGTTGCCGCCATTCGGGCTCGACCACTCGTCCCAACCCGGCGGCACGAAGTCGGGCGAAGCAGTGTGCGGATACCCGTTCAGGTACTTGCCGAAGAGACCCGTGTGATAGCCGGCGCCACGCAACCACGTGGCCATGGTGGATCGCTCGTCGCCGTTGCTGTGGAACGTCTCGAAGCCGCCCTGAGGTGGCAGGTTCGTCGTGACGTGGTGGTTGTGGATGTACTGGCCGCGCAGCGTCGTGGACCGCGATGGGCAGCACAACGAGTCAGTGACGAAGTAGTTCGAGAACGTCGTCCCAGCGTCGACCAGCTCCTTGCGGAACACCGGATACTGCCGATACAGGCGAGCGTCGAGATCATCAGTGAGGATGAAGACGATGTTCGGTTTGCGCTTCTGGGTTGAGTGCGAGGCAACCGAACGAGGCGCATCTCGCGAACGGGCTTCCCCGTGGCTGCTGCACGCGGGAAGGCTGGCTATCAACGCCAGGACTGCGCTCAGCGGGATGCAAGCTCGGAGCGGACGTGGGAAACCGATTGGGCACAGTATCCGTGCCCCGTCCCCTGGCCCGGTCGGCCGTCGAACGGTGCGCCGGTCCGCTTACGGGAACGTGATGGAGACGACCGCTTGTGAGCTCGACACTGAGGTGACCCTCACCTTGAGCCCCGCAGACGAGGTCCACGTCCGGCCGACCGGCAGAGCTGCATTGGTGAAGCTCTTGGTCGAGTCCGACCGTCCGTCGAGCAGGTCCGTGCCGCCATCCGCACCGATCCGGTGGATGAGGAGTCCATCGATGGATCCGGGAAAGTACGCCAGCGGCATGTCGACACCGACGGGGCGGCGGTATTCCAGCCAGTACTCGGAGCCGCCCACCCGGATCCGTACAGCGAGGGTGCCGGTGCCGTTCTCGAGGGGAGACAGGGTGATCGACTTGCTGGTGGTCGGTGTCGCGAAGTGCCCGGTCAACCAACCGAGGTGGTTCATCTGCACGGCGCTGGGGTGCGGGGTGCCAGCGGCCGGAACTCCCATTGCGTCGAAGAGGTCGCCGTACTCGTTCGTCGTGCACTTCGCCGACTCCATCACCTGAAGGTTCGACGCATTCACACAGGTGGCGCTCCGAGCGTGGTTCAGCCCGAGGTTGTGACCGAGCTCGTGGGCCGTGACCCTCGTGTCCATCTCCCCGTTCACCCACGACTTGCGATCGTTGACGGCACCCAGGCCGGCGTAGGCGCAGTTGGCGTCGAACGGGAAGTAGACCATCTCGTGCCGGTACGCCTTGGGGTCGTAGCCATGGGCGACGGCCGCCTTCTCGGCTGCTGCGAGAACGTTCAGGTACCCGGCGCTGGCGAGGCTGCAGTCCTGCTTCGGCAGTGTCATCCAGGGAGTCGCCTTCGCTGAGAACCCCATCTGGCCGTAGGTGACATCCCGGTACCACTTGTTGGTGGCGCCACCGATCTGCGCCTGCGCTGCGGAGGGGGTCGTGGCGTTCGGGCGGGTCCAGTTGACCATCATGATGAGCACCGAGCGGGTTCCGGTCAGCGTCGTTCCCGAAGTGGTCGTGGCCGAGGTGGTGGTCGAAGTCGTACCCGAGGTGGAGGTCGCCGAGATCGTTCCGGAGGTGGACGTGGCCGAAGTCGTCTGGACGGCCGATGAGACTGCGACGTTGGTGCCCGAGACGGTTCCCGTCACCCGCACCGGGTGCTGAGCGTCGAGCTTCGGCTGAGCTTTGAAGTGGAGCTGATACGACTTGCCGTCGGCGGTCCGGAGCCACTGCTCCGGCGGGGCCTCGGGTGCGGCGCGGCCATTCAGCCGTGCATCGGCGTGGATCTCCACGTAGGTGCCGACGAGGACCTTGCTGGTCTTGGCCGAGTCGACAGCTGCGGTGGTGATCGACAGGGGTGAGCTCTGGATCGCCGGGAGGAGCACGGCGGCACAAGCAGCCGCACCTGCCATGATCAGTCGAAGTCTCATCGGGCGTCCGTTCCGTGTCGTCGGCGTGGCTCGGGCCACTGAGAACGACAGTGGCGGAGCCGATCCAACGGCTGCCCAACTGACTCATAACGCTTCCCCAAACCCCTGCGGGCCGACGTTGTTGCACCCCGGACCGGAGACGGGAGCTTCAGGACACCTCGTACCTGCCGACAGGCCCTGTATGGAACCTGGAGCGACGATCCTTCTGATCGACGACGACGTCCAGATCAGAAAGTTGCTGTCTCGCCTCCTCGACCAGGACGGATATCAATCGATCGAGGCGGTCGATGCGCCGACGGCGATGGAGGTGGTCGAGAAGGGCCATCCCGATCTCGTCCTGCTCGATGTCCTCATGCCGACCACCGACGGGATCGAGCTGTTGAAGCAGATCCGCGTCGCGAGCGACGTCCCGGTGATCATGCTGACCGCGCTCGGCAACGAGGCCGACCGGGTGCTCGGACTGCGCATGGGTGCAGACGACTATGTCGTCAAGCCGTTCTCCGCCGGGGAGCTCACGGCACGGATCGACTCTGTGCTGCGCCGGGCACGTCCCACAGTCAATGGATCCGACCACGGGTCGGAGACCCTTCGCATCGACCCCACCGCCCGCGAGGTGCACGCACGGGGCCTGCTCGTGGACCTGACGGCGAAGGAGTTCGATCTGCTGGCTTTTCTCGTCGCTTCACCCCGGCAGGTGTTCACCCGGGCCCAGCTCTTGAACCACGTGTGGTCTTCCTCCTCTGACTGGCAGGACACGGCGACGGTCACCGAACATGTGCGCCGTCTCCGTCAAAAGGTCGAAGAGGACCCGGAACACCCACGGCTCCTCCGTACGGTCCGTGGCGTCGGCTACCGGTTCGAGCCGTGAATCGCGACGACGTCACGCCCTGGAGCAGGAGCGACCATCCGCTTCGGCGGCATGCATGGCGCCTTCGACGGCGCGCACCAGATCTTCAGGGGTGAAAGGCTTCGGCACGAGCATCGTGTCGCCCACGTCGGTGTCCGAGAGGTGCGCGTCGGCATAGCCGGTGATCAACAGGCAGGCCATGGCGGCCCAGCGATCGCGGACGGTTCTGACGACGGCGGCGCCACTCATCGCCGGCAGCGTCACGTCAGCGACGACGAGGTCGAAGCCATCGTCGACCTCGAGCTGACAGATCGCGCTCTCGCCGTCGGGCACTTCGGTCACTCGGTAGCCGCTCTTGGTCAACACCCGAGCAGTGAAGCGTCGGACCTGATCATCATCATCGACGAGAAGTACGCGTCCTCGGGCCGGCTCAGACCCAGGGTCGACCGAGGGCTCGGCTGCGCCGAGGCCTGGGAACGACACGGTCGACGACGTACCCCTGCCTGGTTCGCTGGTCATCTCGAGCGTCCCCCCTGACCGTTCGAGGATGCTGGCCACGGTGGCCAGCCCGAGACCAATGCCTCGACTCCGGCCCTTGGTGGTGAAGAAGGGTTCCTGACAGCGGGCCAGCGTCTCCGCGTCCATGCCTTCACCATCATCGGTCACTCGCACGAAAACGAGGTCGTGCCCGTGCGGGTCGAGCCGTTGGCCCGCTTCGATGCGGAGGTTGCCGCCGCGAGGCATCGCGTCACGACTGTTGAACACGAGGTTGAACAAGACCTGCTCGAGTTGCCCGGGATCGACCTTGATGCGCGCGCTCCCCACCAACTCGGTCTCGATGGTCACGGCGCTCCCGGCGAGACGACGCAGCATCGGCACGAGAGCCGCACACCGCGCCACCGCGTCGATTGTCTCCGGTTGCAGCACCTGATGACGGCTGAGGGTGAGCAACTGGTTCGTGATGACCGCTGCGTGGTTGCCGGCCTCCTGGATCGCCTCCACCGGTTCGCGCTCGGGCGCCGCCTCGGGCAGGCCGTGTAGGAGTATCTCGCTGTAGCCGAGGATGACCGTAAGCAGGTTGTTGAAGTCGTGGGCGACCCCACCCGCCAGTGTTGCGATCGCTTCGAACCGTTGGGCCTTTGCCAACTGCTCCTCCAGCCGCTTGCGGCCCGTCATGTCGGTGATCACCGCCAGCATGAGCATCGCGTCGAGACCCTCGCCGCTCACAGGAGCTGTCGACACCCAGAGGTCGCGTTGCTCACCCGAGCCGTCGGTCGTGATCAGCTCCACGTTGCAACGCTTGCCGCGCAGCGTCTCGGTCAACAGCTCGGCCAGCCGATCAACGACCTCGGGAGGTGGCTGGACCAACCCGATAGCGCCGGGATCCGACACGGGGAACAGCATGCGGGCTGCGGGGTTCGCCACCAGCACCGTTCCGGCCCTGTCGATCTCGAGGATCGCCAATGGCGACGCTTCGATCACCGCCTGCAGCCGTTGCTCCCGGTTGCGGGCCTCCTGGTACAGCTGGGCGTTGCGGTTGGCCACCGAGGCCGACTCGGCGAGCATCGTGACCACCACGCCGTCATCCGCAGCGAACGGCGCAGCCTCCGGCCGCTCGACCGTCAAGCGCCCGACTCCTTCGCCCATCCGGTCCACCAGCGGGCCGCTTATGCGCACCGGGTTCTGCGCCCGCGTGCCGTACTCCGCGACGGAGCCGCCTTCCCCGGCGAGCTCGGCATGGGCGTACGGCGCCTCGAGCACGTACGCCGCCTGTTCGACGAGCGCCTGGAGCAACGCGGTCGGGGCCAACGTATGGGTGAGCACCGTGGTGGCCTCGACCATGCGGGCCAGCTGGTTGGCGCGTCGCGACGCTTCGCTGGCTGCGTGCCTTGCCTCCTGGTAGAGCAGCCCACGCTCGAACGCGATAGCGCTGCGCGCCACGAGGTCATCGATGGTGACCTGATCCGACGGGCGGTACCCGCGCCTGTTGCGAGTCGTGGCCAGGGTCATCGTTCCGAGCGAGGCGTTCCGAACACGAATCGGTGCCACAACCCAGGACTGCATGCCGAGAGCGTGTAAGAGCGCGCCGTGGTCGTCATGCGGCGGATCATCGTCGGCTTCCCGGGAGAACACGAGCTCCGACTCGCCATCGGACATCACCCGATGCAGCGTGTCCGACCAGTGCGGGTGATCGCCGCTGAGCGCGGCGAACGCCGACGCCATGCCGGCATCGTCATAGGCGACGACGATCCTTTCGAGCCGGCTCCCATCGCGCTTGATGTCGACGGCAAACAGGTCGGCGAACTCTGGAACGACGATGTCGGCGAGCTCACTGATAGTCTCCTCCGGGTTCTCCAACCCAGGAGCGAGTGGAACCGAAGCGCGGGCCAGCACGTTCACCTGCCGGCGGGCATGCTCGGCTTCGAGGCGCGATCGTCGTTCGGCGTCACCAAGACGAGCCCGCTCGATCTGGGCCGCAACTCGGGGTGCCATCAGCTGCAGGACCAGTTGATCGGCGCGGCGGAGCTCTTCGTCTGGAGCGGCGCGTACCTCGAGCGATCCGAGGCGGACGCCCTCGCGCACGAGCTCGACCGTGAGATGCGAGCCGGTGATGTCCGACGTGTTCGAGATCTCTGTGGCTGTTGCGCCGTCGCACCCGGCAGCGGCTCGCGATCCGCCGGTCACCCGGCTCGGAGGGCTCACGTGGGGGTCGAGCAGCGAGACAGTGGTTCGCGCGCCCATCGCGAGCACCACGCAGGCGAGGAGCTCGTCGAGCTGCACCGCCAGCGGGCGGTCATCGGGTTCGGAGCCGGGATGCCGACCGAGGGGAAGCAGCGCCTGATCGACTCGGGTCGACGCACGCTCGGTCCGGACCCGCCGAATGATCTCCATCACGAAGACCGTCAACAGGACAGTGGTGACCGCTAACGACGCGATCGCCCAGGGCAGCCGGGCGGACCGGCTGGTCGACGTCCCGGCCTGGATGACTGCTGTCAGGACCAGCACCAGAGCGGCGGCGAAGGCGATGAGCCCGAACCCCAGCCGGCTTCGTCGACGGGATCGACTACCACTCAGAGGGTCGAGAAGACTACTCACCGAGGCGAAGCCTACGGGTGCTGATCCCCCAGCCCTCGTCTCACGCCCGAGTTGGGGATGCGTTGAGCTTCGCTTGGCGCTGCCGTGTTGCGCGACAACGACACTCGTTCACGCGCCCGCAGACGCTTGGAAGAGGCATTTCGATCATGCACGATGCGAAGAGGAACCGGTTCGATCTGCAACCGCGCAGCGGGACGAAGTCGGGATTCACCCTCATCGAGGTGCTGATCGTCATCGCGATCCTCGCCGTCATGGCCCTCACCGTCGTGATCTCGTTGAACGCCATCGCCTGACTCGGTCCCGGTGCGCAGCCTCGTTCAGCGCCCGTCGTTGCGCTGTCGAACGAAGCGGCCGCTCGACATCCCTCGGCCACCGAGGCGTACCATGGCCGTCGCGTGGCCGACTGGCACCGCCAGACGGCGCGAAGCGAATACGAAAGGAGCGCGACCATGGCTCGTAAGGTCGCCGACTGCCGGGATATGCCGAGCGAGAGCGGCTGCACGCTCACCATCGCCGGCGAGGAGAACGAGGTGCTCACCGTGGCCACGATGCACGCGGTGGCGCACCATGGCCACGAGGACAACGCGGAGTTACGGGACGCGATCCGCAGCGGCCTCAAGGACGAGGCCAACGCATAGTTGCGCTGTGCCGCCGTCGGTCCGATAGGCGGACGAACGGTGAGTAAACGACAAGCGCAGGCCCAACCGTTGCTCAACGGGGCCGGTCGACGCGTCGCTCGTCCATACCGGTCGATCGGTCTCGCAGACCGACCCGTCGTATCGAGTCAGCGCCCCTGACGCCGACTGGCGCTGCAGCCCCATCCTCGTCCCATCGTCGTGAGCCAAATTCACTGAGGCGACCCGCTGGACGTTGTGCGGACTCAGCGCCGCTTCCCCGTCTCGCGTTTGCGCGCGAGAGATCCGGCATTTCGTCTCGCCCGATCATTTACGGTCACGAGGTGGGCCGCCCGAGGATCTGTGCCGAGCCGAGAGTCCCTACTGCGATGCAACTACCAATCTCGCTGCGCGATGAGCTTCGAATGGCCGCGGAGCGAGGCCGTGGCGGTCGAGCAAACCGGGAACCACTCTCGTGACGGCGGCATCGCCCCCGGGGCCGCGCAACCACCGGGCTCGTCGTCCCACGGCGACCGCCAGCTTTGGATCGTCACGACGAGAGGGTCATGACGCCTCCGCCTTCTATGAGCGGTTCGTGACCCCAGAACTGTCGAGCGATACGACCGTCGCACGACCGAAGGACGTGGACGTCTTCTACGAGCGCGACGCCCGCGACATGAGCAAGGTCGAGTCGAGCTCGGTAGCGCTGGTTGTCACGTCACCTCCGTACTTCGCAGGCAAGGAGTACGAGGCGACACTTGGCCAGAACGGTGTGCCAGGCACCTACTTCGACTATCTCGCCCTGCTTCGCGACGTTTTCGCTGAGTGCAAGCGGGTGCTCGAGCCGGGCGGACGCATCGCAGTGAACGTGGCCAACCTCGGCAGGCGGCCCTACCGCTCCCTAGCGGGCGATGTGACCGCGATCCTGCAAGACCTCGGCCTGCTGCTTCGAGGGGAGGTTGTCTGGTGGAAGGGTCGTGCCGCTGGCGGTTCGTGCGCGTGGGGGACGTTCCAGCGACCGAACAACCCCGTGTTGCGCGATGTCACGGAGCGGATAGTCATCGCCAGCAAGGGCCGCTTCGACCGAGCCTTGAGGCCGGAACAGCGTCACGAGCTCGATCTCCCCTCGACGGCGACGATCTCGCGCGACGAGTTCCTCGA
>JBBSGQ010000037.1:0-14346 GCA_038253965.1 Acidimicrobiales bacterium
CGGCGAGCCCATCGAGATCGCATCCGGCGATCAGCAGCTCACCGTGCGGTCCCACTGAGGACGAGTCGGGCAACAGATGCCACGGCAGCGCGCTCATCACCTCACCGCACCAACCGAATATGGGTCATTTCACCGCGGATATGCCGGTCGATCGACCCAAATTGGTAGATGTGGGTGCTCACATCGACTCCGGGGCGCTGACTCCGAGCAGATCGAGGGCGATGGCGAAGCCGATGCGGGCCGCCTCCACCAGCCAGAGCCGCGCTTGGGTCAACTCTGGTGGCACACCATCGCCCATGACGTAACAGTCGTGGTAGAAGCCGTGGAACGCGCCGGCCAGCTCCCGTACCCACGTCCCGACCTTGTGCGGCGCTCGCTCGCCGGCAGCCAGTAGCACCACATCAGGCAGCTCGAACAGGATCCGCAGCATGTCGAGCTCGCGGGTGTGAGCGAGCAGAGTGAGATCTACCCGTGCCAACGGATGGCGCTCCACCCCCCGCTCGGCGGCCACCCGTCCGATCGACGCGATCCGGGTGTGGGCGTATTGCACGTAATAGACGGGCGACTCCTTCGAGTCGGCCCTGACCTTGTCGAGATCGATGGTGACGGGCTGGTCGATGGACGTCAGCAGTGAGAGCAGCCGCATGGCATCGGCCCCGATGTCGTCGACCAGGTCGTCGAGGTCGACTGCGTTGCCGGCACGCTTCGACATGCGACCGCTGGCCAACGAGATCAGCTGCCCGAGTCGGATCTCCAGACGGCCCCGTTCGACCCCGAGCGCCTCCATCCCGGCTTGCAAGCTCGCGACCTGGCCGTGATGGTCGGCCCCCCATACGTTGATGACCCTGTCGAACCCGCGCCCGAGGAACTTGTTGCGGTGGTAGGCCAGATCGCCGGCCAGATAGGTGTAGTCACCTCCCGCCTTGCGAACCACCCGCTTCTCGCGAGGATCGCCGAAGTCCGCGGTGCGCAGCCACGTGGCTCCATCGTCTTCGTACACGAGGCCCTTGGCCGCCAGCGCGTCCACCGTTTCGGCGACTGCCGGGCTGTCCTCGATGGAAGCCTGGCTGAACCACTCGTCGTAGTGGATGTGGACGGCCTCCATCTGCCGTTTGATGTGTTCGACGATCCAGTCGGCTGCCCACTTCCCGGCCGTCTCGATGTCATCGGCGCCGGGTTCTCCGAGGTCGTAGGCAGTGGCCAGGCCCTTGATGAACTCGCCGGGGTACCCGCCGTCGGGCAACGGCTCTACCTTGGCCCGGGCCAGGACGCTCGCCCCCAGCTTGCGGATCTGCCCGCCGGTGTCGTTGACGTAGTACTCGCGGGTCACCTCATGGCCGCAGCGCTCCAGCAACCGCCCGAGCGCATCGCCATAGGACGCGAACCAACCGTTGCCGACATGCACCGGGCCTGTCGGGTTGGCCGACACGAACTCGATCTGGATCCGCTCACTGACCCCGTCCGCCGGGCTCGGCCGGGCGTAGTCGACAACACCGGCCTGCACGACGTCGGTCAACACCTCGTGCAGCCAGGAATCCCGAAGGTGGAAGTTCACGAAACCCGGACCTGCCAGATCCACGCGATCGACGTGCGTCGGTGGCGAGCTCGAAAGGTGCGCGACCAGCTCCGCGGCCAGCTCCCTCGGGTTGCGACCGGCCCGCTTGGCGGTGGCGAGCGCCACGTTCGACGACCAGTCCCCGTGCTCGCGACGCGCCGGCCGTTCGAGCTGGACCATCAGAGGCATCGGCTCGACCCCGAGAGCGCTGAGCGCCTCGCGCAAGGAGTCGGCAAGTGCGTCACGGATCACGTCGGGCCTCGCTCACCTGCCGCGAGAGCTCGGAGCACAGGCTCCAGGCTCCAGCTGCGGTGCCGCGGCGTCGGTCGGGCCGAGCGGCGCGCAGATCAGCGGGTCGGCGTCGACCGCTAACACGGGTGCAGCAGGCATCTCGGCACTGTATCGGTCGCCCTTTGCCCGACCGCCAGCCGAATCGGCTGCGCTATTGTCGACACTCCGCCCTCGTAGCTCAGGGGATAGAGCATCGCCCTCCGGAGGCGTGTGCGCAGGTTCGAATCCTGCCGAGGGCGCCGCACAACGCGGGATCGGCGGGGCTGGACCGTGATCACGCAGGTCGGTGCGCCGGTGCTGCTCACCGCGGCCCCAGCGCCAAGCTCGCGTTCTGCCACGTGCCAGCTCTGAGCGCCGCAGGTCGGATCGGCCGCGCGCCCGACGCTGAGTCAGCCCGACTGCTCGGCGTCGAGCGCAAGGATGGCGTGGGCCGCGGCGAGCCGGGCGACGGGAACCCGGTACGGCGAGCACGACACGTAGTCGATCCCGACCCGGGCGAAGAACGCGATGGACTCGGGGTCTCCTCCGTGCTCTCCGCAGACACCGAGCTTGATGTCGGGTCTGATGCGGCGGGCTCGTTCGACGCACAGTTGCACCAACTCACCGACGCCGCGGTGATCGATGGTCTCGAACGGGTTGCGGGGCAGGAGCCCCTCCTCGAGGTAGCGGGTCATCAGCCGGCCCTCCACGTCGTCACGGCTGAACCCGAAGACGAGCTGGGTGAGATCGTTCGTCCCGAAGGAGAAGAAGTCGGCGACCTCAGCGATGTCGTCTCCGCGAACCGCGGCTCGCGGCGTTTCGATCATGGTCCCGATCCGGACGTCGATCGACGATCCGATCCGGACCTGGACAGCATCTATCTCCTCTTCGATCCAGCGCCGCACGAGAGCCAGCTCGGCTCGGGTCACGATGAGCGGCACCATCACCTCCACCATCGGGTGCCCGCCCGCTTCAACGCGCCGACCGGCTGCCTCGATCACAGCCCGAACCTGAGTCTTGTAGAGAGCAGGTCGCAGGATGGCGAGGCGGACGCCCCGGGTGCCCAGCATCGGGTTCTGCTCCTGCCACGATCGGGCGGCAGTGAACAAACCCTGGTCCACGTCGCTGAGACTCCCCACCGCGTCTCGCGCTATGAGGTCCTCGATGTCAGGCAGGAACTCGTGCAGGGGAGGATCGAGCAGCCGAACGGTCACCGGCAAACTGTCCATCGCGGTGAAGATCTCCTCGAAGTCGCTCCGCTGGAGCTCCAGCAGGTCGGCCAGCGCGCTCGTCTCCTCCTCCGGCGTCTCGGCGAGGATCATCCGCTGGACCAGCGGAAGGCGATCGCCGAGGAACATGTGCTCCGTGCGGCAGAGGCCCACACCCTCGGCGCCGTTCTCACGAGCCAGCGCCGCATCATGTCCGCTGTCAGCGTTGGCCCGTACGCCGAGCCGCCCGCGGCGTACGTCGTCAGCCCACTCACAGATGCGTGCGAGCTCGGCGGGCGGCTCCGGCGCGGTCAGTTCCAGCCGACCCGCCATGATCTCCCCGGTCGTACCGTCGACGGAGATCCAGTCGCCTTGGCGCACTGTCGTGCCGTCGATCTCGAACCAGTCAGGTCCGATCTCGAGGTCAGAGACGCCCACCACCACCGGAATGCCCCATGCCCGGGCAACGACCGCGGCGTGACTCACCAGGCCGCCACGGGTGGTGACCACTGCCGCTGACACCTGCATGCCTTCGACGTCATCCGGCGACGTCTCGGTGCGAACCAGCACTGCTGACTCGCCTCGGCCCACGGCAGCCACGACGTCGTCCGACGTGAAATAGACCTGCCCCACTCCGGCGCCGGGAGATGCGCCGAGACCGGTAGCCACAACTACGCGATCGCCGGCTGCGAGCTCTGGGTGCAGGACCCGGTCGACGTGCTCGGGCCTGACCCGCAGCACCGCTTCGGTGCGGCTCAACTGGATATCAGACTCGGCCGTCATGTCCACAGCCATGCGCAGCGCGGCACGGCCGGTGCGCTTTCCGACTCGCGTCTGCAACATCCACAACTTGCCCTGCTCGATGGTGAACTCGGTGTCGAGCATGTCCCGGTAATGGCGCTCGAGGCGGCTGAAGATGTCGTGCAACTCCTCGTACACCTTGGGAAAGCGGTCCTTCAGGGCCGACAACGGCAACGTCTTGCGGATGCCGGCCACGACGTCCTCACCTTGAGCGTTCACCAGGAAATCGCCGTAGCTGCCCTTGGCGCCGGTCGCCGGATCACGGGTGAACCCGACCCCCGTGCCGGAGTCGTCGTCCCGGTTCCCGAACACCATCGCCTGCACGTTCACTGCCGTTGCGGAGTCGTGGGCGATGTGCTCGCGGGTCCGATAGGCGACCGCGCGAGGGCCGTCCCAGGAGCGGAACACCGCCTCGATGGCCCGACGGAGCTGCATCCTCGGGTCCTGAGGGAACGGCTCGCCGGTGAGCTGCTGGTACCGGCGGACCAGGTACCGAAGGAGCTCGGCAGGCACAGCGTCATCGGACGTGACAGCAGCCAGGCTCTTGGCCGCGTCGAACAGGTCGTCGAACTCGGGGCCCCCGGCGTCGAGCACGATGCGACCGAACAGGGCGATGAAGCGTCGATAGGAGTCGTAGGCGAAGCGCTCGTCACTTGTCTGCTTGGCCAGGCCCTCGACGGCTTCGTCGTTGAGTCCCAGGTTCAGGACCGTGTCCATCATGCCCGGCATCGAGAAGGGAGCACCCGAGCGAACGCTGACCAACAACGGATCGGCTGCGTCGCCGAGACGTCGCCCCATGGTCGCCTCGAGACGGCTCACATGAGCGGCTATCTCGTCGTCGAGGCCCTCCGGCCACCCGGTCGTCAGGTACGAACGGCACGCCTCGGTCGTGATCGTGAAGCCGGGCGGTACCGGCAACTTCAGAACCGATGTCATCTCGGCAAGGTCTGCGCCCTTGCCCCCCAGCAGAGCCTTTAGCTCGCGAGGTGGCCGTCCGTGTCGGTGATCGAATGGGTAGACGAGTGCCATCGCGCCATTCTCGACGCGATTGGCCGCGCTGTACCACGGCCACTGCGTCACGCTTCCGCTGGGGAGGTTGCGCGCACGTCGACTGGGACCATCGCCGGGGTCCGGCGTCTAGGTGGGCGGCTCCAGCAGGGTGGCGAGCTCGGCTGCGATCTGGTCGGCGGGAGGCATCCCGGGCGTATCGCCGCTGCGTTCAGGATTGCGTCCCTCGGCGATGGAGCTCCAGCGTTGTGCGGCCAACTCGACGAACTCAGGATGAGGGAACACCCAGAATCGAGCGTCGGTCACCGCGTCGGCGACGAGGTCTGCGACGGCCATTGGGGTCATGCCCTCGGCGACGGCTCTGCGGAGGTGAGGCTCTACGACAGCAGTGGCGAAGCGGCGGCGGAGCTTCGCCGAGCGCTTCCGGCCAATTGCGTTCGGCGTCGAAGATCTGCGTCCGCACCCAACCCGGGCACAGCACGCTGACCCCGATCGGGAGGCCCATAGCGGTGAGCATCGAGTACAGATCCTCGGTGATGGCGACGACCGCGTGCTTGGCTGCGTCGTAGGCCGGCGAGAGACCCGGTATCAGCCCGGCCATCGATGCCGTGTTCACCATGTGGCCCTCGCCCTGCTCGATCAGGGCCGGCAGGAACGCTCGGACACCGTGGATCACACCCCACAGGTTCACCCCCAGGACCCACTGCCACGCCGACCGCGGTCCGAACCAGGGATCGGCCATCGTCGTCACCCCTGCGTTGTTGCAGATCACCTGCGCTGCGCCAAAGCGGTCGAAGGTGGCCGTCGCCAACGCCTGGACGGCGGCCTCGTCGCTGACGTCGGTGGGCACGGTCAACGCCTCCACGCCCAGAGCGGTGATCCGCTCCGACGCCGAGACCAGTCCGTCCTCGTTCACGTCTGCCAGCACGAGGTGCAGCCCGCTTCGGGCGAACCGCTCGGCCAGAGCGAGGCCGATGCCACTCGAAGCGCCGGTCACGACAGCGACGTCGCCCGCCCTCAGTTGCACGAGTGCCTCCCCTCGGTTGGCGGATCAGCTGCAGGACTGACCGGGCGGCGGATCACCGGGGACCTGACCGATGACCGCACTCGTCGGCGGTGTGACGAGACGGCGAGGCGCGGTGGTCGACGTGGTGGTGGTCGCACGACTGGTGCTCGTCGGGCGATCACGATTGCCGGGTTGGGTGGTATCGGCCGAGGACCCCGCCGCTCGAGCAGAGGCCAGGACGTTGGTGAAGTCCTTGCCGACGAACAGCACGACCTCACCCGGCGGAAAAGCCGGGTTCTCGACCGGCTGGGTTCGCACAGCCAAGTGGCGGGCCAACAGGTCCGCTGCCGCTTGTGAGTTGGCCGCGTACTGGATCTGGGTGTGGTCCTCGCTCGAGTGACCGAGATCCGAGCCGTTGCCCCAACGGGCGATCCCGAACCCAGCCTGTTGGAGCGCACCGGCCACGTTGGCCGCCTCGCCGATGCGACCCGAGCTGTTCAGCACGGTGACGTCCAACGACGACTCCTGCATCGCATCCAACGGGAGGCCCCGGAACACGTTCAGCAACGGCTGCGCGCCAGTCTCATCGAGCTGGAGGACCGCAGCGCCAGAGGGCGAGCGAAACGGCGTGGCCGGAACGGTCAGCGTCTTGAGGGTGGATGAGTCGAACTCGCGGAACCGCTGCCCGAGACCCAGCAGGTCACTGATCGACAAGCCCTTGTCGATGCTGATGTTGCGGGTGCCCGCCTCGACGAGGTCTTTCAGCTTCAGAGGGTTGTCGAGCCCCCTGGACACCGCTCGGTTGATGATCCTGCGGATGAACGCCTGCTGGCGGGAGATGCGCCCCAGGTCCCCGGTGCCATCGAAGCGCCACCCTCCGCTCGACATGAACTCGAGGTGTCTTGCTCTGGCGAACGCCAACGCGCTGTACCCGTTGAGCTTGACGCAACCCGGGTGATCGATCTGCAGGCCGGAGTTACGGTCGCGATACGCCCGGTCGAACCACATCGGCACGCCGCCGATGGCGTCGACAAGACCCTGGAAGCCGTGGAAGTCCACCTCGAGGTAGTGGTTGACCCGAATGCCGAACGTCTGCTGGATCGTGTCGACCAAAGTTTGCTTGCCGAGGGAGTACGCGACGTTGATGCGTTGCCGCTTGCCACCTTTGCCGGCGATCGGCACCCACAGGTCACGGGGCAGTGACAGCATCGCGGCGTCCTTTGTCCGCGGGTCGATCCGCAGCACCATGATCGTGTCCGAGCGCTGGCCCAGAAGCGTTCCTTGAGCCTCCGCGGAGGGATCGACCGGGTCTCCCTTCTCTCTGCTGTCCGAACCGACTATGAGGTAGTTCTCGGGCTCGCCGGAGGCGACCGCGGCGAGGTCCACGTTCACCCGATCTATGTTGCTGAGCTTCCAGTAGCCCCATCCGGCCGCGGCTGCTGCCGCGAACATGCACGTCGACAGGAACACGCCTACGGCGAGGACCAACCGTTGGGCACCGGACCGCGTCGGGCGCGACGAACGTGCAGGGGCAACCATGACCCCATCACCGTATGTCGGGCCCCGACCCGTTTGGTGCCATCCCTTCCGTGATCGTCCAGTTGCCCTTCGTGGGCACGTCAGCAGTCCTGACCGGACCGAGGTCAGCGGCCGGAGTCGCGTTGCTGGTGGCGCACCCCGGTGAGGATCTGGGCCGACGTTACGAGCCGCCGCCGAGGGTTGCTGCGCTCGCCAGGGCTGAGGGCAGTGGTTCGTCGTTCGGCGCGACGACTGTCAGCTCCTGGACAGCCCGAGTCAGGGCCACGTACAACAGGCGGCCACCGGCACCGCCGTCGTGGCGGTCGACCAGGAACGCTGCCGGGGACACGACCACCACCGAGTCGAACTCCAGCCCCTTGGCCTGGAGCGGCGCCAGGAGCGACACGACGTGTCCCGGACCGGCACGAAGCCCTTCGCCCACATCGAGCCCGATCTGGTCGAGAGCCTTGCGCACGACGGCGAGGTGGGGATCCGGGGCTATCAAGCCGACCGATGCCCACCGGCTCGCCGCCTCCGCAGCAAGCTCGGCGACCGCCGCACCGAGCAGATCGGGTCCGACAGTCACGAAGACAGGGGCTCGGCCGTCCTCTCGCACTGATCGGGACGGCCGCACACCCGGCGCGACCTCCGGCAGGAGGCGGTTGGCGACGTCGAGCACGGGAGCCGGGACCCGGTACCCGAGCTCGAGCTCCTCGACCTGTGCGCTCGGAGGCCAACTGAGATCCACCAGCGCATCGTCCCAGGAGGATTGCGCTCCGGGAGCTGTCGCTTGAGCGAGGTCGCCGAGCACTGTCATCGATCTGCTCGGGCATCGCCGGGCAACCGCTCGCAGCTCCATGGCCGAGAGGTCCTGCGCCTCGTCGACCACGATGTGCCCGTACGCCCGGGCGACGCCGTTGATCAGCGCCTCAGCCTCGTCCACCAACACGAGCTCCGCCGCCGTCCACGGTTCGTCGTCGAGCCTGCGGCCGCCGGGGCGGATCAGCCGGCGCTGCTCCTGCAGGCCGAACACGCCCTCGCCGGCGCGGGCGAGCGCAGCGCGGCTGGACAGCAGCCGCTTCACCAGAGCTGGACCGCTGACAGTCGGCCAGATGCGCCCGAGCGCCGACTGGAAGTCAGAGCTGGAACGAAGGGCCGTATCGAACGCAACCGGGTCGGCCGCATCCCCACCCCGTCGAGCCACGAGATGCAGTCGAGCCAGGCGTCCGAGCCGGGTCCGGAGCGCCCGTCGACCGGTGGCGAAGGGCACCTCTCGTCCCAGGATCTCTGCGATAGCGGCCTGCACGTCCTCAGCCGGCAGCGTCATCGGTCCCCAGTCAGTGGCGATGGAGAGATCGTCGGGCGGTGGGCGGACGTGTCCGGCCAGTGCTCGGGCCAGCACGACAGCCCAACGTCGATCGCCCTTCAGCCGGGCGATCCCCGGATCGTCGAACGCCCGGACGCGGCCGCCGACGAGCCGTTCCATGGTGGTCTGGGTCACCGAGGTCTCACCGAGCGACGGCAGCACCTGGGCGATGTAGCGGAGGAACACCGGGTTCGGTCCGAGGACCAGGACGCCGCGATCGCCGAGCAGCAGCCGGTGCTCGTAGAGCAGGAATGCCGCGCGATGGAGGCCGACTGCTGTCTTGCCCGTGCCCGGTCCACCCTGCACGATCAGACATGCCTCGAGCGGAGCGCGGATCACCACGTCCTGTTCGGCTTGGATCGTCGCAACGATGTCGCGCATCGATCCGGACCGCGTGCGTTCGAGCTCGGCGAGCAGCGGGTCAGGGATGCCGCCGTGGCGCGCCGCGTGCACGCTGTCCGGATCGTCGAACACCTCGTCGAAAAGGTCGTCGACGGCGCGGCCGGTCATCACGAAGCGGCGCCGACGGACCAGATCCATCGGATCGCTCGCTGTGGCCCGGTAGAACGGCGTGGACACGGCAGCGCGCCAGTCGACCACGACGGGATCGCCGCGCTCGTCCTCGACGTGGCGTCGCCCGACGTACCACGTGTCGCCGTCTTCATGGTCGAGGCGGCCGAAGCTCAGCCCTGGCAGATCCACGTCCAGGCTCAGCAGGCGGTACCGCAGGTGAGCCTGGGCGATCGCCGAGTCGACAGCTTGAGCAGCGGACTCCTCGATCGCCACCGCAGCTTCGGTGCGGGCCCGCATGGCCGCCAGCTTCTCGTAAGCCCTGTCGAGATAGGCCTGTTCGGCCAGCAGCTCGGGATGCTCGGACACCGGTGAGGACCCCCTCGTGCGCGCGGACGAGCCCCGTCCGGGCCGGACGGGGGGAGGAGCATCGTAGAGGCACCGGGCTCGGGCCTGCCAGCAGCACGGTCCCCGAGGGTCGATCGGGCCGGGAAGTAGGGTCGTTGACAGCCGAGCCGGGAGCCCGCCGTGGACGTGCACGCCGAGATCACCGCCAACGTTTGGCAGGTGCGGGTCGAGGTCGGTCAGTCCGTGGCCGTGGGCGACGACTTGGTGATCCTCGAGTCCATGAAGATGGAGATCCCGGTGGAGGCGCCGGTCGCCGGGACGGTGGCGGCCATCCGAGTGCAACCCGACACCCAGGTCCACGAGGGCGACGTTGTCGCGGTCATCGACGAGACCTGACTGCGGCAGGCTGCCATGACAGTCCACAGCGAACGGCGTGGGCTGGCCGGCCGGGTGCTGCTCGTCACTCTCGACAGGCCCGAGCGCCGCAACGCTCTCGATCACGCGACCCTCGACGAGCTACGCGTCGCCATGGCGGCTGCGGAGGATGTTCGTGCGCTCGTCCTGACCGGAGCAGGTGGCCACTTCTGCTCCGGCGCCGACCTGACCGGGGTCGAGGACGAGTCGTTCGCCGTGCTGCTCCAGCAGGTCCTCGACGCGCTCCACGACGCGCCGTTCCCGACGATCGCGGCCGTCGACGGAGCAGCCCTCGGGGCGGGCACGCAGCTGGCCATCGCCTGTGATCTGCGGGTGGCCACCCCTGGCTCCCGCTTCGGCATCCCGGCAGCCAAGCTCGGCCTGATGGTGAACCACTGGACAGTGCACCGCCTTGCGCTGCTGGCCGGCGCGGGTCCCGCCCGGGCGATGTTGCTGGCCGCCGAAGTCCTGAGCGGTGATGAAGCTCACCGCCTCGGCCTGGTCCACCGGGCTGGCTACCTCGACCATGCCACCTCGTGGGCCGAGGAGATCGCCGACCTCGCACCGCTGACCATCGCCGGCCACAAGCTCATGCTCAACCGCCTGGAGGCAGAGCCCCCACAGGCGAACGACGTCGCCGCGGCGTTCTCGTCCGCCTGGCAGAGCGCCGATCTCAAAGAGGGTCTGGCTGCGTTCCGCGAGCACCGCAAGGCGAGGTTCCAGGGCCGCTGACGTCGCTTGAGCGGCGCGGGGAAGCGACCGGAGTAAGGCGAAACTCAGAAGTTGCTGGGGAGGAGCCGGGAGAAGTTCTCGAAGAAGACGTAGAGCACCACCAGGAACGCCGGAACACCGACGAGGTAGGGGACCCACGATGTGAGCAGCCGCGTCGAACGGTGCCGCACCAGACGACTGGTCGCCCACGCCGCCAGCCAGACGACAGCGCACACGCCGCCCCACAGGAGCGCCGGCCACCGCGACGCCTTGGCACCGTCCAGCCCACCGGCGCTGCGGACGCGCGTGAGCTGTTCGGACTCGCTCGGTAAGCGCGACCGCACTCGCGACTCGAGCCGGTCCTGTCCTTTGAGACGGGCAACGGGCTTTCCTTGCAGTGCACCGCTGATCACTATGCGTTGGCGGGCCGAGAACTTCGGGTGACAGGAGGTCAGGGTGAGGCGACTGTCGCCCTTGTCGGCCAGGACCGACACGTCCGACGGCAACACGATCATCTTGGAGTCGACCTTGTAACGGAACACGCCTTGCAGCGTCGTGACGACCATCTCATCGCCGATCTGCACGTTGTCGATGTTCCCGAAGGGCGCTCCGTAGGTGGTCCGATGCCCGGCGATGCCGACGTTGCCCTTCTGTCCGGGTAGCGGCGTCTCCGGGTAGTGGCCCGGTCCTCGCTTGAGCTGGTCCAAGGTGACGCCCTGGACAACCACCTTGTCGACGCCGATCTTCGGGATCTGGAGCCTTGCGACCGGGTCGCCCACGTTCGGCAGCGGCAGGTTGGCCGGAGCGACCTGTGGGGGCGTCGTGCGGGGCACCGTCACGGCCCCGCGCGTGGTCGGCGGCGCCGTCGCGGTCGTCGTTGTAGCCGCCGCCCGGTGTCCGAGCGCGGCGCTGAACTCCTGCTTCAGGTGCCGCTGGGACGATGCCTCCTGGAGGTTCGTGCCCCAGATCTCATAAGCGACGAACAGCAGCATCAGCACGCCGACCGTGACGAGCACGCGTCCGACGGTGCCGAGAACGCGGGTGAAGATGATCCGGGCAGGCTACGCGCGGCCACGGGCCGATCAGCTGTACGCGCCCCCGCATTGTCGGGCGCTGGCGGGCACCGGTACCGTTCGGACGGTCGTCATGGAACCCGTCGTCCACTTCCGCGGTGCGATTTGCCTCCTCGAACGCTTCCCCGCCCTGGCCGGCGTCGATCTCGACGTCGCAGCAGGGGAGGTGGTCCTGCTGCAGGGACCGAACGGCGCGGGCAAGACCACCCTGCTGCGGGCGTGCGCTGGACTCGTGCCGGTGATCACCGGGACCGCCCGGGTCCTCGGTCACGACCTGACTGTCGATCGCCGGTCGGTCCGGCGCCAGGTTGGGATGCTCGGGCACTCGACCGGGCTCTACGACGACCTCACAGTGGCCGACAACGTCCGCTTCTGGGCTCGCTCGGCTGGCGCTGGGCTCGCTGAAGCGGAGGCGGCGCTCACTCGTCTCGGGCTGGACGGCCGGCTACGCGACGTCGCAGTGGCTCGACTCTCGTCCGGTCAGCGGCGTCGGACCTCGCTGGCCGCGATGATCGCCCGCCGACCCCTGCTGTGGCTGCTCGACGAGCCGCACGCCACGCTCGACCAGGCCGGTCGCGATCTGGTCGACGGCCTCATCGCCGACGCGGTGGCGGCCGGGGCCACCGTGCTGTTCGCCTCACACGAGCTCGACCGGGCCAACGCGGTGGCTCATCGCTCGGTGACTGTCGCCGGTGGGATCGTCCAAGACGGTTGCACCGCCTCAGGAGCAGCGGGCCGACCGGCTGCCCCGCCGGTCAGCGCACATGCGCCGCTCGGGAACGTGGCCAATGTTCCGTGACGCCGCGCTGGTGGCCGGAAAGGACCTGCGCCTGGAGTGGCGGTCACGGGTGACCACGAACCAGGTGATGCCGTTCGCGGTCCTCGTCCTCGTGCTGTTCGCGTTCGCCCTTGATCCGGACCGTCGCATACTGGTCGAGGCGACTCCCGGGTTGTTCTGGTTGGCAGTGCTGTTCTCGGCGCTGCTCGCCATCCAGCGGGCGTTCGTCGTCGAGTCGATCGACGGCGTTCGTGACGGGTTGCGCCTGTCCGGGCTCGATCCGGCAGGGATATTCCTCGGCAAGGCGGCCGGTATCGCGGTGCACCTCCTGGCGCTCGAGTTGGTGCTGGGGGCGGGTGTCGCTGTCTTCTATGGCGCTCACCTCGGGAGCCCGGTGCTCCTTGTCCTCACGTGCTTGGCCGCCACCACGGGCCTGGCCTCTGCCGGTAGCCTCTACGGCGTGCTCGCCGCCGGGTTGCGGGTGCGGGAGACGATCCTTCCGCTCCTGCTGCTTCCGGTGGTGGCGCCCGTGTTGATCGGTGCTACGCAGGCGTTCGAAGCCGGGTTCCGCGGCACGCCCGCAGACGGTTGGCGCTGGTTCGGTCTCCTGGCCGTGTTCGCACTGATGTACACGATCATCGGCTTGTTCGCCTTCGACCCCCTCCTGGAGGAAGCGTGACCCCCGACCCCACCCGCTCGAGCCTCGCCGGCCGCGGAGCGCCGGCTGGGACATCGGGCTTCTGGCGTGCCGACCCGAGCGGCACGGGGTCACGGGGCAGTCGGGTGATCGGCACCCTCGCCCTCGTCGGGCTGGCGGTCCTCGCGCTGTTCGCGCTCGTGCTGTCGCCGTCCGACGCGGGACCGAACGCAAGCGTCAACGAGTTCGGCGAGATGGTGCGCATCCTCTACGTGCACGTGCCGGTGGCCATCATCTGCTTCCTGGCGTTCGCCGTCACCGCGTTCGCGAGCGCGATGGTCCTCTGGCGAAAGACCGAGTTCTGGGACCTGCTCGCCGCCGCTTCGGCCGAGGTGGGTGTCGTGTTCACCGTGCTCACATTGATCACCGGCTCGCTGTGGGGCCACGTGGCCTGGGGGACGTGGTGGGAATGGGATGCCCGACTTACGAGCACCGCCCTCCTGCTCGTGCTGTTCGTCGGTTACCTCGCTCTCCGGCGGGCGATCACAGATCCGCAGGTCCGCGCCCGCCGCGCCGCGATCGCCGGGTTGATCGCGTTCGCCGACGTGCCGATCGTGCACTTCTCGGTCGACTGGTGGCGCAGCCTGCACCAGCCGGCCACCATCACCCGCTTCGACCCCACGATCGACGGCATCGAGCTGTTCACCCTCATGCTCGGTATGGTCGTCTTCCTCACCACCTACGTGTGGCTGATGATCCACCGCTTCAGACTCCAGTACGTCCAAGCCCGGCTGGATGACCGGGGCCTCGACGTCGCGTTGGAGGAACGACGAGCTGAGGCCTCGGCGGCTCTGGCCACCACGGCGGGGATACGGCAGTGATCGCCGCCGTCAACCAGTGGGCCTACGTTGCGGCGGCCTACGCGATCGTGGTCGGCACGCTCGTCGGCTACGTGGCTCGCACCATCGCCCTCGGTCGCCGGGCCGGACGGCGACTCCCGCCCGGGGAGCGCCGGTGGATGTGACCAGGCCCGCTGGCCCCGGCGCGCATCCAGGTATCGACCAGCCCGATGACCGCGACCTCGACGACGGAGGACTCGACCTCACGCCCCGGGATCCGGAGGCGGGCCGGTCGGCTCGTCCC
>JBBSGQ010000038.1:0-14316 GCA_038253965.1 Acidimicrobiales bacterium
GAGGATCCGCCGCATCTGCCACGGCGGTCCCGCCGTGGCGGTCCTCGGTGGAGGCGAGCATCGACAGAAGGTAGCCGCCAGGGATTCGGTGGGAGAAAGTGGTCAATACGACGGATCAGCGTTTATCGCGCGCTCACAAGCCCTGCTTGGCCGGTCCCAGCAAGTTCGGCGCGGTCAACGAGTTCGACATCGTGCCGGTGATCGACATCAGCGAAGGGGTGCCGATCCTGACCGAGGCCCTGGCGTGGGCGGAGTGGATCTCCTGACGACTTGACCCTCGTACACGAAGTTTCGTCCGTCCCCGTTCTTGACGGTGACGAACCAGAGGAACGTGTCATCGGGAGGGAAGTTCGTGATGCTGCCGGTCAGCCTGGGCGCCACACCCCCCGTTGATCGTGCACTCGAAGGCGGCTGTCGGCGTCGCTTCTTGCCGCCAGCCGGGGAAGCGAGGCCACCGAAGCCTGCCACCGAGGAGACACCGACCGCCACGGCACCCGCGGCGAACCTCCGTCGTCGAGCTCGCGTCTTCGGACCCTCATGCTGACGGTGTCCTCGTCATCGCTGCTCCTTGGCCATCGGGAACCAATCCTCCAACAGTGCTCGCTCTACCGACGCGGTCAACGAACCTCGGCTGCCGCTGCAACATCGGCACGTCATTTGGGGCTAAACGGCCAGGTCAGGGCAACTTTTCTTCGCTGCTCGTGTGCCCTGGTACGACGCGATATGCGTCGTACACACCGTCGATGCCGCGGATCGTGCCAACGACCGCGGTGAGGTGGGACGGGTCGCCGAGCTCGAAGTCGAAGCGCATCGCGGCGATGCGGTCCGCGCCGGTGCGCATGGTGCATTGCAGGATGTTGACGTGGTGGTCGGCGATGCTGCTCGAAACGTCACGCAGAAGCCGGGGCCGGTCCAACGCCCGGACCTCGATCGAAGCCACGAACACGCCGCCGAGCTCCTCGTCCCACTCGACCTCGATGACGCGGTCGGCCTGGTCGGTCTGCAGCGACCCGGCGTTCGCGCAATCCGCCCTGTGCACCGACACCCCGCGACCTCGGGTGACGAAGCCGATGATCTCGTCACCAGGCACCGGGGTACAGCAGCGGGACAGCCGCACCATCACATCGTCGAGCCCCTCGACGTGAACGCTCGCTCCGGGCTTCGCCGACGGCCGCCGACGCGAAAGGATGGTGGTGGAGAGCTGTTCCTCGCGTTCGGGGTCGCCGCCTCGCAACAGCTTGTCGATCTTCGCGGCCACCGACTCGGCCGACACGTGGTGTTCGCCGATCGCGGTGTGGAGTGCGTCCACGTCGACGTAGTTCAATGACGTGGCCACCTCGGTGACGACGGCTTCCGGCAGCTTCTGCACGGGAAGGCCCTCGCGCCGCAGTTGCTTGACCAGCTCCTCTCGACCGGTCTCGCGCGCGTCCTCGCGGCGTTCCCGTGAGAACCATTGGCGGATCTTGTTCGCCGCTCGCGGGGTGGTGGCGATCTGGAGCCAGTCCCTGCTCGGGCCGGTTCCCTCGACCTTCGACGTGAAGATCTCACAGGTGTCGCCCGACGCAAGTTGATGGTTCAGCGAGACGAGGCGGCCATTGACCCGTGCGCCGACGCAGGCATGACCGACCTCGGTGTGGATCGTGTAGGCGAAGTCGATCGGAGTGGCCCCGCGGGCCAGGGAGATCACCTTGCCCTTCGGCGTGAAGACGAAGACCTCGTCCTGTTCGAGATCGACCTTCAACGTCTCCATGAACTGGGCTGGGTCCGACGTCTCCTGCTCCCAGTCCACGATGCGGCTCAGCCAGGCCAGGTCTTCGCCGGGAGCGCGGCCCTTGTATGCCCAGTGCGCGGCCACGCCGAACTCGGCACGCTGGTGCATCTCCCGGGTGCGGAGCTGCACCTCGAGCGGTTTGCCCTGCGCTCCGATCACCGTCGTGTGGAGAGACTGATAAAGGTTGAACTTCGGCATCGCTACATAGTCCTTGAACCGGCCCTGCACCGGCCGCCAGGTCGCGTGGATAGATCCGAGGGCTGCGTAACAGTCCTTCACGGAATCCACCAGGACGCGGATCCCGACGAGGTCGTAGATGTCGTCAAACTCGCGGGTCTTCAGGACCATCTTCTCGTAGATGCTCCAGAGGTGCTTCGGTCGCCCTGTCACCTCGGCAGCAACGCCGAGCTCCGCCAGCCTCTCGCGCACCTGTTCGAGAACCTGCTCGAGATACAGCTCGCGCTCGGGCGCTCGCACGGAGACCATGTGGTCGATCTCCGCGTACTGCTTAGGGTGCAGCGTGGCGAAGGCGAGATCCTCGAGTTGCTGTTTGAGGTCCTGCATGCCCAACCGGTGAGCCAGAGGGGCATAGACGTCGAGCGTCTCTTGGGCGATGCGCATCTGCGCCGCCTCGGGCATCCCACCGAGCGTCCTCATGTTGTGGAGCCGGTCGGCCAGCTTGATGATGAGGACCCGAAGGTCCTTGGCGACGGCCACCAGCATCTTGCGCATCGACGCCGCCTGCTGTTCCTCCTTCGAGCCGAACTCGACCCGGTCGAGCTTCGTGACCCCATCGACGATGCGGGCCACTTCGGGCCCGAACTCGGCGTCGATGTCGGCCAGGGTGACGCCTGTGTCCTCCACCGCGTCGTGGAGCAGGGCCGCGGCCACCGTGACGTCGTCGAGGCCCAGGCCGGCGACAATCCGGGCGACCGACAACGGGTGGTGGATGTAGGACTCGCCGGTCTTGCGCATCTGCCCGGCGTGGGCCTCGGCCGAGCGCTCGTATGCCCGAGAGATCATCGCAGTGGACGTCTTGGGGTGCCGAGCCCGGAAGGTGGTCAGCAGGGGCGCTGTCTCTATCGATGCGGGCGCGCTGTTCCGACGCCACGGCAGCACCCGGTTGACAGTCGGCACCTCCCCAGGATGCCAGAAGCCACGATCGGTTCCGCCACCAGCCGCCTCTAGTCGTACGTCAGGAGAGACTTGGCTTCGTAGCCGGCGATGCGAGAGCGACCGCCCAGGAACGCCAACTCGATGATGAACGCGAAGCCGATCACCGTGCCGCCCAGCTTCTCGACCAGGCGGGCGGTGGCCGCAGCTGTCCCGCCGGTCGCCATCACGTCATCCACGATGAGCACCTGCTCATCGGGCTTGACGGCATCCCGGTGGATCTCCAGCAGGTCGGTGCCGTACTCGAGCTCGTACTCCTGACGCTCGATCTCCCATGGCAGCTTGCCGGCCTTGCGCACCGGTACGAAGCCGGCGGAGAACCGGTAGGCGACAGGCGCCGCAAGGATGAAGCCGCGAGCCTCGATGCCGAGAACACGGTCGACCCTCTGTTGCGCGAAGTGATCGGCCAAGGCGTCGACAGTCGCCCGGAAGGCCTTGGCATCCCCGAGCAGCGGGGTGATGTCCTTGAACGTGACGCCGGGTTTGGGAAAGTCCGGGATGTCTCGGACGTGGTCGGCCAGCCAGCCGACGTCGGATCCCATCAGCGCTTCTTGCCCTTCTTGCGCGGGCGGGGCGGATGGTTCGCCGAGTAGGTGCGCGGTCCTCGGGCCGATGACAAGGCGGCGTCGCCGCCGGGCCGGCTTCGTGCGCCGATGGCGGCCGGCTGGCGTTCGAGCCCACCGACGGCCAACTCATGCTCGGCCTCGGCCCTGCTGACCGGACCATTCAGCGCGGCGCGCTCGGCGATCCGCTTGCGCAGAGCCTTGTAGCGCGGCTCGCGCTCCTTGAGCAGCGCCAGCACCGGCGATGCGATGAAGATCGACGAGTAGGCGCCCGACAGAAGGCCGATGAAAAGAGCGAGTCCGAACTCCTCGAGCGTCGTGGCGCCGAGCACGAAGGCCCCGATGACCAGCACTGAGAGGATCGGCAGGAGGGCGGTGATCGACGTGTTCAGGGAGCGCATGAGCACCTGGTTCAACGAGAGGTTCGTCATCTCGCTGTACGTGGTGCGTCCGGTGGCTGCGAGCAGACCGGTGTTCTCGTCCACGCGGTCGAACACCACGATTCCGTCATAGATCGAGAACCCGAGGATCGTGAGGATGGCGATCACGGTGGCCGGCGTCACCGGGAAGCCGACCAACGAATAGACGCCGACGACCACGAGGAGATCGTGCACGAGAGCGGCCAGCGTGGCGATGGCCATCTTGAACTCGAAGCGGAGCGTGATGTACAGCGTGATCACCACCAGGAAGGCGATGAGCGCGTTGCGGGCCTTCTCGCTGATCTGCTTGCCCCAGGAGGGGCCGACCTCATTGAGCGTCACCTCCGATGCCTTCGATCCGGTGATGCGTGCCAGATCCGTCGAGACCAGATCCCGCTTCACCTGGACCTGCTGCTCAGTGCCCTTGAGCGTCTCGGCCTGGACGCGGAACTGCGAACCTGCGGTCCCGCCGGTCAGCTTCTGGACTCGCACGTCGCGCAGGCCGATCTTCTCCATGGCGGAGCGCACGTCGGCCACCGAGGAACGGCCGGCCGGTGTCTGCCAGACGTTGCCGCCCTTGAAGTCGATGCCGAGGTTCAGGCCGTTCAGCCCGAGCGCGCCGAGCCCGGCGAGGATCACGATGCCAGAAACGGCGAACCAGATCTTCCATCGACCGATGAAGTCGATGCGCGTCTCCCCGTGGTACAGCTTGCGCCAAGCGCTGTGGGGCTTTTGCATGACGGGATCAGGCGCAGTCATCCGGCCGCCCCCGCAGGGCTCACGGCGGGCTCTTCACGGGCCAGCCCTCTGGCGATGCCGAAGAAGCGCGCCTCGGTGAAGAACCTGCTCCGGCCCAGAACGATCACCAACGGGCGGGTGAACATGTAGGCCACAACGACGTCGAGGATCGTCGCCAGTCCGAGGAAGAAGGCGAAGCCGCGGACCGGACCGACCGTCAGCCACCATAGGAGCGCCGCACCGATGAAAGACGAGACGTCAGCGGTGAGAATCGTGCGGAAGGCTCGCTGGAAGCCGCGTTCAGTTGAGCTCCGCACCGTCTTGCCCGTCCGCACCTCGTCCTTCAGGCGCTCGAAGAAAACGACATAGGAGTCCACCGTGGTACCGACCGACACGATGATGCCGGTGATCCCCGACAAGCTCAGTGCCAACCCGGAGTTCTGGGAGAGGTAACAGACGATCGAGTACATCAGTCCGGCCCACACGGTGAGGCCGAGGATCACGACCAGTCCGAGACCCCGGTAGTAGAGGAGCATGTAGAGCCCCACCGCCACGATGCCGATCACACCCGCCAGCAACCCGGCGTTCAGTGAGTCTTTGCCAAGCGTCGCTGACACTTGCTGCACAGTCTCGGTGCGGAACTCCACCGGCAGTGCGCCGTATCGCAAGACGAGCGCGAGCTCCTTGGCCCGCTTGGTGTCGAAGTTGCCGCTGATCGTGAACTGATCTGATGCAAGGTCCGGTCCGTTGACCGTCGGAGCCGAGATGACCTTGCCGTCGAGCACGATGGCGATGGCCCCTCGGGGCGTGCCCTTGTCGTCAGCGCCGCTCGGCGGGCAGGTTGCCGAAGCCTGGTAGCACGCGTTGAAGGTTTCGTTGGCCTTGTTCTTGTCCTTGCCCTTGACAGTGACGTTCACCTGCCACTGGCCGTTGCTGAGCCCGGCCTCGGCCTTGCTGAGCGCGCTTCCCTCGAAACCGACCGGGCCGAGCTGGTACCTGGCCTCACCGGTGTCGTTGAGGAAGGTGCCTGCCCCACCAGCCTTCTGAGCCGGCGTGGTCGTGGCCGTGGGGGTGGTGCCAGACTTGGTCTTGCTGGTCGAGGCACTGCACGACGTGGTGCTCGCGGCCTGCTTCCTCGCCTGGCTCTTGGACGTCTTCGGAGCTGTCGTGGTCGTCGTGGTGGTGGTCTTGGCTCCCGGCTTCGCCGTGGTGGTCGTGGTGGACGGGGGCTGGGTCGTCGGGGGAACCGTCGTCGTCGTCGGAGCCAACTGGGCTGGCAGCGCCGACTCACCCAATCCCGCGCCGACCGTGCCTGATCCGGTCTCGCCTTTCCCCTTGGGTGTGGATGTGGTGCTCGATGTCGTGCTCGCCGTCGAGCCGCTGCTCGAGGAGGCCTTGCCCTTGCCCTTGCCCTTCGCAGTGGTGACGGGCGTGATAGGTGTCGGCGGGCTCAGCACCGGACGGAGCTCGAGCTTGGCGGTACACCCGACCAGCTTCTCCGCCCGGGCCCGGTCCTTGACCCCGGGAAGCTGGATGATCACCCGTTTGCCCTGGCGTGTGATGTCGGGCTCGGCAACTCCCAGCCCGTCCACCCGTTGGCGGATGATGTCCTTGGCCTTGTCCACTGCCTCGTCGGACGGGAGCTTGCCGTTGACCTTTTTGGCTTGCAGGACGACCGAGAAGCCGCCCTGGAGGTCGAGTCCCAGTTGCGGCTTGTTGTCGGCGGCAACCGTGGCCGCCACCGAACCGAGCGACACGATGACTATCAGCAACAGGGGGGTAGCGATGCTGCGCCTCATCGAGAGACGCTCATCGCTCATCCGCAGGCGGTGAAGGCAGTGGTCCTCTCGGCTCATCACCGTTCGGTGGCGGCCTCGGCTGAGTCCTCGTCCCAGCGTCACCCACCTCGGCATTGAGCCGGCGGGCGATGGCCATGCGGGCGATGCGGAGACGCACACCCGCCGCCACCTCGAGCGTCGCCACCTCGTCGTCGAGATCGACTATCGACCCGTAGATGCCTGCACTGGTGAGCACGTCGTCGCCCACCGCAAGCGAGCGGATGATGGATTGTTGAGCGCGCACCCGGCGCTGCTGCGGCCGGATCAACAAGAACCACAAGGGGATCACGAAGAGCAACGGGAGCAGGGCTTGCACGGAAGGTCCAGAGCAGGGGACAGAGCGTGGCGACTCTACTTGATGGGCTGGGCGGACTCCGAGCGGCGCGCTGTTGCGGCGCCCCTGGCGGCGCTCATCCCCAGACGGCCAACACATCGGAGCGAAACGAGGCGAACGTGGCAGTGCGGATCGCAGCGCGCATCCGCCGGACGAAATCGAGGAGCCACCAGAGGTTGTGCACGGTGACGAGACGGGCGCCGGTCGGCTCTCCGACCCGGATCAAGTGCCGTACGTAGGCCCGGGTCCAGCGGGCGCAAGTGGGACAGCGGCAGAGCTCGTCGAGGGGACCCTGATCCGCGGTGTACTGGACGTTGCGGAGATGGAAACGGCCCTGGTGGCCGAGAACCGTGCCGTGCCGTCCGAGCCTCGTTGGCAGGACGCAGTCGAACATGTCCACGCCGAGTGCCACCGATTCGACGATTCGGGCCGGGTCACCCACACCCATCAGATACCGGGGTTGGTCGGGCGGCAGGCGCGACACCGCAGCAGCCAGCGCCGGCAGCATCTCCTCTCGACTCTCGCCGACCGAGAGACCGCCGATGCCGTAGCCGTCGAAACCGAGTGCTGCGATCTGCGCTGCGCTCTCCTCCCGTAGCGCGGGGTTCGCTCCGCCTTGGCCGATGCCGAACTGCGCCTGCTGAAGCCCACGAGCCAGGCGCTCGTCGATGGACGCTGGCGTGAGGAACGCGGCACGTGCCCGTTCGGCCCATGCGGCGGTGCGATCGACCGCCCGTCGCAGTGCCTCGCGCGAAGACGGCAGGGGCAGACAGATGTCGAGTGCCATCTGGATGTCGGCGCCGAGCGAGGATTGGATCGTGGCCGCTAGTTCGGGCGTGAGATGGTGCAGGCTGCCATCGTGGGCTGCCCGGAACGTGGCACCGACATCGTCGACCTTGGGATCAAGCGAGAACACCTGAAAGCCACCCGAATCGGTGAGGAAGTGGCCGTCCCAGCCGGTGAAGCGGTGGAGGCCGCCGAGCCGCTCCACCAGATCGGCACCGGGCCTCAACATCAAGTGATACGTGTTGCCGAGGACGACGGTGGCCCCGAGCTCCAGCAGGTCCTGCGATGTCAGCGTCTTGACGACGCCTTGGGTGCCCACCGGCATGAAGCAGGGTGTGTCGAAACCTCCGCGGGAGGTCGACACTCGTCCGGCCCGCGCCCCACCCTCGGCCGCTTCGACCTCCAGCGTGAGCTTCACGCGGACGGATGGCGCGGCTCGTGGGCCCGCTGGAGCAGCATCGCATCGCCGAACGAAAGGAACCGGTAGCCGTGGTCGAGTGCGATCTCGTACAACCCACGCCAGCGGGGTCCGACGAACGCATCGACGAGGACGAGCAACGACGATCGCGGCACATGGAAGTTGGTGAGCAACGCATCGACGATCGCAAAGCGGTGTCCGCGCCGGATGAACAGCTCGGTCCGCCCTTCTGTCTGACCGGTTGCCGCCGCACTTTCGAGCGCCCTCACCACAGTGGTGCCGACGGCGATGACCCGACTCGCCTCCTCGCAAGCCCGCGTCGTCTGTGGAGGCACGCAGTACCGCTCGGCGTGCACCTCGTGATCCTGCACCAAATCGGTGGTGATCGGACGGAACGTGCCGAGGCCGACAGCCAACTCGATCGTCTCGACCCGGGCCCCCGCCGCCCGGCAGCGAGCGAGCAGGTCGGGAGTGAGGTGGAGCCCGGCGGTCGGTGCGGCCACCGAGACCGGCCTGCGGGCGTACACGGTCTGGTACCGCTCCGGATCCACCAGCTTCTCGTGGATGTAAGGAGGAAGGGGCACCTCTCCGTACTGCGCGAGCGCGGCATCCTCGTCGAGCACATCGCTGTGCAGCATGACCCTGCGGCGGCCATCGCCCATGTCGTCGCCGATCTCAGCCGACAAGCCGGCGGCGGTGACGACGGTCCCTGGGAGCACGCGGCGCGACGGCCGCACCAGCGCCTCCCACCATCCATCGGCCTGGCGTTCGAGGAGGAACACCTCGACCGAACCCCCCGACGCCTTGTGCATCCGGAGGCGCGCTGGGAGCACCCGACTGTCGTTGACCACCAGTACATCGTCCGGTCCGACGAGGTCGGCGAGGTCGGCCACGGCCAGATGGGCGGGCGGTTGCGATGGTCCCTCATCGACCAGCAGCCTCGCCGCGTCGCGAGGCTCGATCGGCGTTTGCGCGATCGATTCGAGCGGAAGCTCATAGTCGAAGTCGGAAACGTTCATATGGATGTCAGGCGAGCTCGGCCAGGGCCTCCAACGCCGAACCGGCGAGGAGGCGCGCTCCGAGACCGATGGCGCGCTCGTCCACGTCGAAGTTCCCGGCGTGGATGTCGACGGTCGGCACCCCAGGTGTGCGGACGCCGAGTCGAAAGTACGCACCCGGTGCGTGGTCCAGGTACCACGAGAAATCCTCCCCGCCTGTGCTCTGTCTCGTCGGACCCACGGCCGCCGGGCCGAGCACGGCCCGACCGGTGCGTTCGACGAAGCCGACCGCCCAGCGGTCGTTGACGACAGGTGGTGCGCCCACCCGGTGGTCCAGCTCCCAGGTCGCGCCCAGAGGCTCGACGATCGCCGCAAGGAGGTTGCGGATGATGGCGGGGGCGGCTTCCCAGCTCGGGCGCCCGATCGCCCGCAGCGAGCCGAGGATCGTGGCCTCGGTCGGGATGACGTTCGGCGCGTTGCCGGCATGGATCGAACCGAACGTGAGGTTGACACCGTCGCGGGGATCGGAAAGCCGGTTGAGCCCCATCGAGAGGTCCAACACCACCTTCGATGCGATGTGAACGAGGTCCGCTGTGCTCTGGGGACGGGCAGTGTGCCCTCCTGGTCCCTTGAGCCGGATGGAGAGCTGATCGGCCGCCGAGCTGATCGGCCCCTCACTGACCCCGAGCATCCCGACGTCGAGACCGGGGTCGCAGTGCAACGCGAAGATCGCGGCGACCCCCGACATCACTCCGGCCTCGGTGAGCGTGATGGCACCGCCCGGCACCGACTCCTCGCCCGGCTGCAGGATCAACCGGACCCGGCCGGACTGCCCAGAGCTCCGGAGGTGGCCTTCCATCGCGATCGCCGCGCCCAATGCGGCTGTGGTGTGCACGTCGTGTCCGCAGGCATGGCAGACGCCCGGCACCTGCGACCGGTATCCGGCGATCTTCGTGTCGGCCATGCGCAGCGCATCGATGTCGGCCCGGACGGCCACGATCGGGCCGCTGCCACCGCCGATGTCGCAGATGACCCCGGTGCCGACAGCGGGAACCTGCGGATCGAGCCCGGCACGCACGAGCTCGTCGACCAAGGCCTCGGTGGTGCGGTGCTCCTCCCAGCTGGGCTCGGGGTGGCGGTGCAGGCGCCGACGGAGCGCGATCAGCTCAGGCTCGAGCTCGGCGACGCGTCTGCTGATCGCATCGTGATCGACAGCTGTCACCGTCCGACCTCATCGGTTGCCAACTCGGTGATCAACAGATCGACCACAGGTTTCAGATCGGAGGGCTGGCAGATGGTCTCAGGCGCCACGCGCCGCTGTCGCTCGTAGCTCGGGCCGTCGAGGATGTGGCTCACGCGTGACAACTCGTCATTGCAGCCGAGCTTGCGAGCCGTCGGACCCAACTCGTCGAGCAGCTCCACGATCGAGGTGCGCACTGGTTCCAGATTTCCCCGCGAGTCGATGATGAGGTCTGTGTCGAGGCCGTGCCGTCCGGCCCGCCACTTGTTCTGTCGCAGGATCCAGTCGCGGTACCGCGGCAGGGTGTACCCCCGGTCGTCGAGTTGATCGAGCCGGGCGACGAGGCTCTGGGCCAGCGCGGCGATGGCACAGATCTCGGACATGGTGGGGATGCCGTCGCACATGCGCAGCTCAACGGTGCCGAAGTCGGGGTGGGGTCGGATGTCCCACCAGACCTCACGCACTGTCTTGATGGCGGCCGACGTGACCAGCGTCTCCATGAACTGTTCGAAGTCGGACCAGTTCTCGATCGGTGCCGGGAGGCCGGCGGTCGGGAGGCCTTCGAACACCTTGCTGCGGCTGGAAGCCAACCCGGTGTCGAGACCCTCCCAGTAGGGGCTCGACGCCGAGAGCGCCAGGAAGTGTGGGATGTAGCCCGCAAGTGCGTTGGCGATGGCCACTGCCTTCTCAGGCGAGCGGATGCCGACATGGACGTGGACACCGAAGATCTGGAGGCGCCTGGCCATCCATTGCATGTCCTCGACGAGCCGCTCATACCTGGGGTTCGGACTGACCTGCTGGTCTTGCCACCGCGAGAACGGATGACTGCCCGAGCACATGAGCGTGAGGCCCCGGCGAGCGGCACACTTCCGCACCTCGGCGATAGTGGCTTCGAGATCCCGACGAGCTTCATCGACCGTCTGACAGATCCCGGTGATGACCTCGACCGTGCACTCGAACAGCTCGTGCTTGGCCTTCGGGTGCTCTCCGTCTGGGTGACCCCGACCCATCTCGGTGAGCATGTCGGTCGCCGCGCTGGCCAGCTCGCCGGTTCGCTCGTCGACCACCTCGAGCTCGACCTCGACGCCGAGGCTCGGCCCGATGGAGCTGTTGAAGTCGATGCGCACTTGTGCTCCTGTCCGCCTGCCGGCCAGCCGGAGGCTACCTGGACGTTCACAGCTGACCGGTCGGCGATGCGCACTTGGTCCGTGGGCCAGAGGTCGTCAGCTGAACAGACCCGGCAGCGGATGGTCAGGCGGGTGGCTCGCCGGGGCAGCCAGGCCGAGATGGGTCCACGCCGCTTGCATCGCGACCCGCCCACGCGACGTACGCATGAGCATGCCCTCCCGGATGAGAAACGGCTCGTACACGTCCTCGACGGTCTCGGTGGGCTCGGCGACGCTGATGGCCAGAGTCGACAGCCCGACTGGGCCGCCCCCGAAGCGTTCGCACAACGCCGTCAGCAGCGCGCGGTCCACCTTGTCGAGGCCTCGCTCGTCGACACCGAAGACGGCGAGACCGTCATGGGCCGCCTGCTCATCGACGACACCGGCGCCGCGGACCTCGGCGTAGTCGCGCACGCGTCGCAGGAGACGGTTGGCGATCCGGGGCGTGCCCCGCGCCCGGCGCGCTATCTCGTGGGCCCCTGCGGAGTCGATCGCCACGTCGAGGATGCCGGCCGCACGCAACACGATGGCCTGGAGGTCGGCGGGCTCGTAGTAGTCGAGCCGGGCGACGAGACCGAACCGGTCGCGCAACGGGCCGGTGATCAGCCCGGTGCGAGTCGTTGCGCCGACCAATGTGAACGGCGGTACGTCGAGGCGGATGGATCGGGCGGCAGGTCCCTTGCCGAGGACGATGTCGAGCTGGAAGTCCTCCATGGCCGGATAGAGCACTTCCTCCACCGGCCTGGCCAACCGGTGGATCTCGTCGATGAACAGCACGTCTCCGTCAGCGAGCTGGCTGAGGATCGACGCAAGGTCGCCGCCGCGCTCGAGGGCGGGCCCTGACGTGACGTGCATGGCAACGCCCATCTCGTTGGCGACGATGCCGCCGAGGGTCGTCTTGCCGAGACCGGGAGGGCCGGCGAGAAGGAGGTGGTCGGCTGGTTGGCCCCGACGACGTGCGGCCTCGAGGATGATCGTCAAGTGCTCCTTCAGTTCGGCCTGACCGACGAACTCTCCGAGGTCACGCGGCCGCAGCCCGGCCTCGGTAGCGACCTCTTCAGGGTCGACGTCGGGCACCAGCAACTCGTCTCTCATCGGTCTCTCACTGAGACACCGCCAGCCGCTTGAGGGCTTCCCGCAGTAGCACCCTCGCATCGTCACCCGCGGCCAGGTCGCGCAAGGCGATCGCGATCTCGTCATGCTGGTAGCCCAGCTCGGCCAAGGCCTCACGGACATCTGCCCGTGCCGAGGAACCCGCGCCCACCCCTTCGCTCGTGGCATCCAGGTCGATCGGGACGCCGTCGATCGGCAGGTCCAGCCTTGCTTTCAGCTCGATGAGGAGTCGGGCTGCGGTCTTCTTGCCGACGCCGGGTACGAGGCACAGCGCGGCGACATCGTCGTCGGCCAGCACCCGCCACAGCGCCAACGGCTCATGGACCGAGAGGATGGCCAGTGCCAGTGCCGGTCCCACCCCATGGGCCCCGAGCAGCGCCTCGAAGGCGTTGCGCTCGTCGCGCGTGGCGAACCCGTACAGCGTCGCCGCGTCCTCCCGGACGTGGTGGTGGATCCAGACGAACACCTCCGCGTCGAGATCTCCGAGTCGGGCCGCGGTGACCGGACCAGCCGTGAGGCGGTACCCGATGCCGGCGACCTCGATGAGCACCTCACCGGTGATCGAACGGTCGAGCAGCGTCCCCCGCAACGAACCGATCACCGGCGGTCCCTCGTTCTTTGAAGCTCGGACCTCGTAGGACTAGATCGCGGATGCAAAAGACGACCAGTCATCGGCTTGCGGCTGCAATACGGCGAGCTGATGGTGCATGGGCGATATGACAGAGAGCCAAGGCCGCGGCGTCGGCGGCGTCGGCAGGCGTCGGTGCGACAGCAAGGCCGAGGAGCGCCTGCACCATGCGTTGCACCTGAGCCTTGTCCGCGGCGCCATCTCCGGTGACGGCCAGCTTCACCTCGTTCGGTGAGTACTGCGCGACGTCGCAGCCGGCCACGGCGGCTTCAGCCATGGCCAGCCCGCTGACCTGGCCAACAGACATGGCGGTGCGCACGTTGACCTGGAAGAACACCCGCTCGATCGACACCACAGCGGGCCGAAACTCGGCCAGCAGCCTGCGCAGTTCACGTTGCAGCTCCGCCAGTCGTACGGGAAGAGGATCAGACTGTGCAGTGCGCAGAACGCCGATGGCGACGGCACGAGGCCCGCCGCGTCGGGCCTCCACACACCCGTACCCGCAGCGCGAGAGTCCCGGGTCGATCCCGAGTACGAACATGCGTACGACCGTACAACGCGCTGGCATCCAGCCGTGCCATCCCCGGCCCGGTTTGACCGCCACCGGAACTGGAAAGATCCCGGCATGCGATTTGCCGACCGGCTCAAGTCGTGGCCCGTGCTCCGCCAGCTCGGCGGCCCCGACAGGCAAGGCCATGATCGGTCAGTCGAGTCGGCGAGATCGAGAGAGCTCGCGCCCCGCACGGAACAGGCGGACAAGGTGGTCGACTCGATCTGTCCGTTCTGTGCCGTCGGCTGCGGCCAACGGGTTTTCGTGCGCGACGGTCAGATCACCCAGATCGAGGGCAACCCCGACAGCCCGATCTCCCGTGGTCGGCTGTGCCCGAAGGGTTCCGCCACCAAGGCGCTGGTCACCGGGCCGTTGCGCGAGCACATGATCAAGTACCGCCCTCCGCACGCGACGGGATGGCAGGAGCTCGGCCTCGACAGGGCGATGGACATGATCGCCGATCGCATCATCGACACCCGTCGGAGCTCGTGGCAGGAACTCGACGACCAGGGTCATGCGCTGCGCCGCTGCATGGGCATCGCGACACTCGGCGGCGCCACACTCGACAACGAGGAGAACTA